>NZ_JAHNZW010000007.1:0-297549 GCF_026931025.1 Sporosarcina sp. G11-34
CCTACAGTGACAGCCGAAACCGTCTTTCAGAGTTTGTCCATGCGGACAAACTGTTTATTCGGTATTAGCCCCGGTTTCCCGGAGTTATCCCCATCTGTAGGGCAGGTTGCCCACGTGTTACTCACCCATCCGCCGCTAATCTTTAAAGGAGCAAGCTCCTTTAAAGATTCGCTCGACTTGCATGTATTAGGCATGCCGCCAGCGTTCGTCCTGAGCCAGGATCAAACTCTCCATAATAGAAGAAAATGAATAGCTCATTTCTTGCTAGCAAAGAGGAATTGAATTCCTCTCCTTTGTTTCTGTTCGTTCGACGGAAATCGACTTACTTGGAAACGTTTATACTCTGTTCACCGAAGTGTTCCGAGTTGTAAGCTATTTAAGTGGAAACCACTCAAACGCTTCGTTGACGTTTTGCTGTTCAGTTTTCAAGGTTCATAAGATTCATTATAGTAAGGAACCGAACTGCATTCCTTTTCTATTTCGTTACTGGTTTTCCACAGCAACCTCTACATCATATCAAGTTACATTCAACTTGTCAACAACAATTTAAAATTTCTTTTTTATCGTTTGTTTCAGATGTTTGTTTCGGTTGATCGGACAACTTCTTAAATATAACAGCTTCTACTTCATAATGCAACCCTTTTTTAAAAAAACTATTTGGCACTAACTAGAATACTATATTGTTTATCCCTCAATCCGCGTTCTATAAGGCTTTCTTCATGATTTCATCATGGTTTTTTAATTGTTTCAAGTCTTGTCCAACTTTTCTGTTCAATATCCTGAAAGCACGAATACATATAAAAACCGGGTGTAGACGCCTTTCCAATGGCAACCAAAGCAAG
This sequence comes from Sporosarcina sp. G11-34, assembly GCF_026931025.1. Taxonomy (NCBI): domain Bacteria; kingdom Bacillati; phylum Bacillota; class Bacilli; order Caryophanales; family Caryophanaceae; genus Sporosarcina; species Sporosarcina sp. G11-34. Next base: position 843 of record NZ_JAHNZW010000007.1, read on the forward strand.
TTAGAATAAGGTATCCGACTAAAAACACTTGGTGTTTGCGTAGGGTAACCTAGTTGATTGTAGTGGACAGCGTCCGCTTGCAACGGCAATCAACGGCTCGATAAAGCGATTATCATTGGACTTGTTCAAGTTAGTATCTTTAATTCAACACCTTGAATTAGGTCTTAAACCATCTTCCTTCTATAATAGGTTTAATTTAATCTATAAAAAAATCGTCGGTAATGGCATCTTGGCCACTCCGACGATTGCTAATTATACGTTAAGCTTCAGTTTCATCTTCTTCAACGGGATCTACTTCTTGTTTAACTTCATCTTCAGTAAATTCAGCCCCGTTGTTTTCATCAACGTTCTCTTCTTCATCTTCGTCCTCATCTTTTTCAACCTTGGCAACGGTTGCTACTAGTTCATCATCCCCAAGTCGAATGAGTCGGACACCTTGTGTGCTACGGCCGATTACGGAGATATCACTTATATCCATACGAATTAAAATTCCATTTATCGTAATTAACATAAGGTCTTCCGTACCATCTACGGCTTTCATTGCAACGAGTAAACCGTTTCGTTCAGTAACATTCAATGTTTTTAATCCGTAACCGCCACGGGATTGGATACGGTATTCTTCTATTGGTGTTCGTTTACCGAAACCTTTTTCAGTAACAACGAGTATCTCTTGGTCATCGTTTACAATATCCATACCTACTACAATATCGCCTTCTCGAAGACGTATACCACGAACACCACCAGCGGATCGACCCATTAAACGAATATCTGTTTCGTTAAATTTAATGAGCATCCCGTCTTTCGTTCCAATAACGACATCTTCATTACCATCTGTCATTTTAACTCCAATAAGTTCATCGTCGCCACGCAACGTAAGTGCAATCAGTCCATTTGAGCGGATATTTGCAAAGGCAGAGACGGGAGTTCGCTTGGCAACTCCGTTTTGAGTTACAAAGAAAAAGTACTTATCTTCTTCAAATTCCTCAACTGGTATCATAGCTGTTACTTTTTCGTCTTTGTCGACGCCTAATAAGTTTATGATAGGAAGTCCTTTTGCTGTACGACTAAACTCTGGGATTTGATAACCTTTTGTTCGGAATACACGTCCCCTGCTTGTAAAAAACAGGATGGTATCATGTGTGGATGTGTTCAATAGATGCTCTACGAAATCATCATCATTTGTTCCCATTCCTTGAATACCACGACCGCCCCGCCGTTGACTGCGGTATGTATTCGCGGGTAATCGCTTAATATATCCGTTATGAGTAAGCGTCAAGACTGAGTTTTCAACCGGAATTAGGTCTTCATCTTCAATCATCTCTGCTCCACCTAAAGTAATTTCTGTTCTGCGTTTGTCCGCAAAACGGGTTTTTACTTCAAGTAGTTCCTCACGAATAATTTCAAGAAGTTTTTCTTCGTCAGCAAGAATTGCTTTGAGTTCTGAAATAAGAACTTGCAAGGTATTGTATTCATCCTCAATTTTGTCGCGCTCAAGTCCTGTTAGACGTTGGAGACGCATATCAAGAATTGCCTGTGCTTGTCGATCCGATAAATTAAATTGGTCCATCAATCCAGTTTTGGCTTCGTCCGTTGTTTTCGACCCACGAATTAAAGTGATGATTGCATCGATATTATCAAGTGCAATACGAAGTCCTTCCAAAATGTGCGCACGGTCTTCAGCCCTTTTTAGGTCGTACTGAGTGCGTCTACGGATGACAACTTTCTGATGTTCAAGGTAATGATATAAGATTTCTTTTAACGCAAGAACTTTTGGCTGACCATCGACGAGTGCAAGCATGTTGACACCAAAGCTCGATTGAAGTGCTGTTTGCTTGTACAGGTTATTTAACAGTACGTTGGCATTTGCATCACGACGTACTTCCATGACGATACGCATTCCAGTACGATCCGATTCATCCCGCAAGTCAGTAATACCTTCAATCTTCTTATCACGAACGAGCTCTGCAATCTTTTCAATCAGACGTGCCTTGTTCACTTGGAACGGTAACTCGTTAACAAGGATGGTTTCCCTGCCGTTCGATTGTTGTTCAATTTCTACTTTTCCACGGATAAGGACTGAACCCCGCCCCGTTTCGTAAGCTCTTCTGATTCCACTACGCCCGAGAATGATTCCGCCCGTTGGAAAATCTGGGCCTGGAATAATTTCCATCAATTCATCCGTAGTAATCGCAGGATTATCCGCTAGTGCAAGAACAGCGTCAATTGTTTCTCCAAGATGATGTGGGGGAATGTTCGTTGCCATTCCAACCGCGATTCCCGTCGTCCCATTGACTAATAGGTTTGGATAACGACTTGGAAGAACGATTGGTTCCCTTTCCTGCCCATCATAGTTATCTTGATAATCGACAGTGTCTTTATTAATATCACGAAGAAGTTCCATCGCCATACGCGACATCCGTGATTCTGTATATCGCATCGCTGCGGCACCATCGCCATCGACTGAACCAAAGTTTCCGTGACCGTCGACTAGCATATAGCGGTAGTTAAAGTCTTGTGCCATCCGTACCATCGTGTCGTAAACTGCACTGTCACCGTGTGGGTGATACTTACCAATGACGTCCCCAACGATACGTGCGGATTTTTTATGTGGTTTATCCGCGGTATTTCCGAGATCCTGCATTGCATACAGAATCCGACGGTGAACCGGTTTCAAACCATCTCTCACATCGGGAAGCGCACGTGAAACGATAACACTCATTGCGTAATCAAGGAATGATGTCTTCATTTCCGTACTTATGTTAATCCCCTTCACACCACGTTTCGGCATATCTGCCATGTTGTTAAACTCCTTTCAACTCAACGATCCTAAAAAGGTAAATCAATTTCGCCTTGGTGTAATTGTGCCTAGATTTTGAATTGAGCTTGCTCAATTGGCTCCTTTTAAAATCCGTGGCATCCGCCGAGGGCTTTAACAGGGAGGTATTGAACTTCATTCCTTCCTGTTAAAAAGCTCATAATTATCATGTATCTATATTTTGTGCATATATTGCATTATCTTCGATGAATTTCCGACGTGGTTCGACTTCGTCACCCATAAGGTCTTGAAATGTTATGTCTGCAGCAAACGCGTCATCGAGTTCTACTTGAAGGAGTGTACGCTGACCTGGATCCATCGTTGTATCCCACAATTGTGTTGCATCCATCTCTCCAAGACCTTTATACCTTGTAATAACTGGTTTTGGCGTAGGTGATAATCGATTGATTATCTCTTGAAGTTCATCTTCAGTATAGCAATATTCTTGTATTTTTCCTTGTTTAACACGATACAAAGGGGGTTGTGCAATGTAAACATAACCAGCCTCGATAAGTGGTCGCATAAAACGGAAGAAAAACGTTAACAGAAGCGTACGAATATGCGCACCATCGACATCTGCATCCGTCATAATAACGAGTTTATGATAACGCGCTTTTGAAAGGTCGAATTCCTCTCCAATACCCGTGCCAAGAGCAGTAATCATCGCACGGATTTCAAGATTACCTAAAATCCGGTCAAGTCGAGCTTTTTCGACGTTCAAGATTTTTCCTCGAAGCGGGAGAATTGCTTGGAAATGACGATCGCGTCCCATTTTTGCAGAACCCCCCGCCGAGTCTCCTTCAACGATATATAATTCACTAATAGCTGGATCGCGTGAAGAACAATCTGCTAATTTACCCGGAAGACTTGACACTTCAAGGGCCGATTTTCTACGTGTAAATTCACGTGCATTTTTTGCAGCAAGACGCGCACGTGCAGCCATTAAGCTTTTCTCGGTAATTTGTTTTGCAGTTGACGGATTTTCAAGAAGAAAACGTTGCAATCCTTCTGAAAATAATGAGTTTGTTATCGTACTCACTTCAGAGTTTCCAAGTTTCGTCTTTGTTTGCCCTTCAAACTGTGGATCTGGATGTTTGATTGAGATAATTGCTGTCAAACCTTCACGTACATCGTCACCGGATAAGTTCGGATCAGCCTCTTTTAGTGCACCACTTTTTCGGGAGTAATCATTCACAACTCGTGTAAGTGCTGTTTTAAATCCCGATTCATGAGTTCCACCTTCGTACGTATTGATATTGTTAGCAAATGAAAATAGATTCTCTGCATAACCGCTATTATATTGCATCGCGATTTCAATTGAGATTCCGTCTTTTTCACCTTCAACAAAAATTGGCTCCTCGTGAATTGGTTCTTTGTTTTTATTCAAATGTTCAACGTAGGATTTAATCCCACCTTCGTAGTAATACATGTCTGTCCGTAACTCTTCTGTACGTTCATCTGTAATAGTTATTCGAAGACCACGGTTTAAATACGCAAGCTCCCGCAGGCGGTTAGCTAAAATATCGTATTCAAAGTGTGTGGATTCAGTAAAAATTTCGGCGTCAGGCTTGAAACGGACGCTTGTTCCTGTTTCATCTGCATCACCAATTACACTAAGTTCTTTTGTAGGTATTCCTTTTTTGAATTCAATGGAGTGAACTTTTCCATCACGTCTAACGAATACTTCCGTTTGTTCGGATAATGCATTCACAACGGCTGCACCGACGCCATGTAATCCACCTGAAACCTTATAACCCCCGCCGCCAAATTTACCTCCGGCATGCAGAACAGTCATAATTACTTCAACGGCTGGGCGACCCGTTGACTCTTGGGTTCCAACAGGAATACCCCGCCCATTATCATCGACACGAATCCAATCGTCTTTTTGCATTGTAACTTCTATATGATCGCAGTAACCTGCGAGTGCTTCGTCGATACTATTGTCGACAACTTCCCAAACGAGATGGTGAAGTCCTCTTGAACTTGTCGTCCCAATATACATACCGGGGCGTTTGCGGACAGCCTCAAGTCCTTCGAGCACTTGTATCTGATTTTCATCATAGGCCATCTGCATATCTTTCTCATCCATTGCCAAACTGTTCACCTTCCCTTTCTAACCCTATAGCAACTCAATATTCGAAGACAACGATTTTCATGGATGGACTATTCAACCCCATTCATGTGAAATCGTTAAAATTTGCTATTCCTCTACATTGACAGCTTTAGCTACTTCCCCAGCATTTACTTCGAATAAATCGGCTTGGCGGATTGTATCGTGATCAATTCCGGCAACATTCGTCGTCGTTACGAATGTTTGAACTTCCCCTTGAATAGTGTTCAATAAGTGGGATTGCCGGTAATCGTCAAGCTCAGACAAAACGTCATCCAAAAGCAAAACGGGTGCTTCACCTACTTCTTGTTTTACGAGTTCAATTTCCGCTAGTTTAAGCGACAGCGCAGTTGTACGTTGCTGCCCCTGTGAACCATAAGTTTGGATATCGTACCCATTCACATAAAAGTGAAGATCATCTCGATGTGGACCAATTAAAGTAAGACCGCGTTCTAGTTCACTACGCCTTCCTTCAATCAATCTTTTCTCAAGAAGTAGTTCCATTTCTTCAGTAGTCTGTCCTGAATCGAGTTCTTTTAGTGTTCCATAGGATACTTTAAGCGTTTCTTTTCCACGTGAAATACCTTTATGGATAGGCTCTGCCCATTTTTGTAAAAGTTCCATGAAATAAAACCGTTTACGAATAATTTGTATAGCTACTTGAATATACTGCTCTGTATACACGTCAAACATGACGTCTTTAAAATCTAATTTCCCACGATTGGCTTTCAAGATTGCATTTCGCTGTTTTAGAATCTTTTGGAATGTAAGAAGGTCATGGAGATAAGTAGGAGATATTTGTCCAATTTCCATATCAAGAAATCTTCTTCTTACTTGTGGACTCCCTTTCACAAGATTTAAGTCTTCTGGAGCAAACATAACAACATTTAGTTGTCCGATGTATAAGCTCAGACGTTTTTGTTCCAGGTGATTAACCCTTGCTCGCTTCCCTTTTTTTGAAAGAGTTAACTCAAGAGGTAGACGTCCATATTTACGCTGAATGTCTCCTTCTATTTTACCATATTCTTGGTCCCAGCGTATTAACTCACGATCATTTGATGTTCTGTGGGATTTCGCCATTGAAAGAACGTAGATTGCTTCCATGATGTTTGTTTTTCCTTGAGCATTTTCCCCGATTAAAACATTAATTTTCGGGGAAAAAGACAAATCAAGTGATGCATAGTTCCGATAATCTTTTAATGCAAGACGTTCAATATACATCTGGTGATCCAGTAACCATTCCGTGAATTTTAAAGTTTCCGACTCCTGGAATCGTTATTATATCTCCTTCGCGAAGTTTTTTACCCCGACGATTTTCTTTTTCATCATTTACATAAACAATGTGTTCCTCAAGAAACCATTTTGCCATGCCGCCCGAACTAATTGCATTCGTCATTTTCAAAAGCTGGCCAAGAGTTATAAACTCCGTATCAATTTTAAGTTCATTCATTTGCACTCAATCCTTCGTTTGTTAGTCTATCCTTCTATTTTACCTAACTTTCATCCATAAGTAAAAAGGATAGCCATTTAAGTGACTATCCTTTTACTTAGTATGTCCGTACGGGAAGGATGAGTTGTAGTATCGTGTCGTCATCAACGGATTTTAAAATGAATGGTCGCATCGCACCTGTGAATTGAATAAGTACATCTTGACCGTCAATTGCTCTTAGTGCATCCATCATATATTTAGCACTGAAAGAAATACTTAGATCATCTCCGGTTATACCGATAGCTTCCACTGTTTCTTCAACTTTCCCAACTTCAGGCGAATTCGATGATATATCAATGCTATTTCCACCAGTTGCAGAAAAACGAACAATATTATTTCTTTCTTCACGTGCAAGAAGTGAAGCTCTATCAATTGCTTGTAAAAGTGAACGTCCGTTAACCGTAATCGACGTTTTATATTCGTCGGGTATTAATCTAGACGTGTCGGGATAATTTCCCTCAAGCAAACGTGAGTAAAATAAAACATTTCTCGTTTTGAACAGTACTTGTTGGTCTGTGATTACTATTTCTACTGTTTCAGTATTATCGGGTAATACTTTATTTAGTTCTTGGAGACTTTTCCCCGGTATTACAAAACTAAATGACTCGGAAGGCATTTTTTCAGGTGTTGTTAGTCTTCTTGCAAGTCTATGGCTGTCTGTAGCTACACAAACAAGTTCTTCGTCGGTTACTTCCCAATGAACGCCTGTCAAAATAGGTCGAGTTTCTTGTTGTGATACGGCAAATACAGTTTCACGAATAATTGACTTCATAAGGTCAGATGGTAGTGAAAAGTAATTTTCATTATTTACGTCTGGAAGGATTGGATATTCTTCAGCGTCTGTTCCGATTAACTTGAAATCTGATTTACCCGAACGGATATGTGTTTGTAAACCGTCTTCAACTTCGATCATTACATCATTTGTTGGTAATTTACGAACAATTTCACTGAAAACTTTTGCTTGTAATACGATGTTCCCTTTTTTAAAAACACGAATTACTTGTTCCCCGTCTTTTTCTACAGGTAAAAATGTCCGGATTGTTATATCCGAATCACTTCCTGTCATCGTCATTCCTTTTTCATCTACTTCAATTTTAATCCCAGTCAAAATTGGATTTGCGACTTTTTGGCTAATTGCTTTCATAACGTCATTCAATGCATCTAGTAACTGATCTCTTACGATTTCAAATTTCATTTATTACCCTCGCTTATATATTAATGTATTAGTAATTAAATAGTAGTAATAGTAGTAGGGGCTGTGGATATGTTAGTAAGTAGTTTTTTCATAGTTGAGTAGAGGTTTTCCACATGTGCACAACCTGTTTACTAGTATGCTCAACTTATCCTATGTTACTAACAGGTCATCCTCTACCAAGTGAGTTTTTTATGTCTTGGACATCTTGTTGTAAAGCTTGGTCATCCTTTAACATTGTAGAAATTTTCTCGTGCGCATGAATAACAGTTGAGTGATCACGCCCTCCGAATTCAGATCCGATTTTAGGTAACGAGAAATCGGTAAGCTCTCTTGACAAATACATTGCTATTTGACGCGGAAAGGCCACTAAACGTGTTCTTTTCTTTGCAGAGAAGTCTTCAAGTCGCATATTAAAGTGTTCGCCGACTGTTTTTTGAATATCGAGTATTGTAACCGTGCGTGGCCTAGCGTTTGGAATGATTTCTTTTAATGCTTCTGTTGCTAAATCCATTGATATATCTTTATTGACAAGAGATGAATAAGCGACAACTCGTATAAGTGCGCCTTCCAATTCACGAATATTTGTGTCTATCTGACTTGCAATATAAGTCATTACTTCATTAGGAATATCAAGAAGTCCGTCTGCTTTGGCTTTCTTACGTAAAATTGCTATCCGTGTTTCTAAGTCAGGAGGGGTAATATCTGTAATAAGTCCCCACTCAAACCGGGATCTAAGGCGATCTTCTAACGTTGGAATTTCTTTTGGCGGTCGATCACTAGAAATAACAATTTGTTTGGATTCTTCGTGAAGCGTATTGAATGTATGAAAGAATTCTTCTTGAGTTTGTTCTTTTCCAGCAAGGAATTGAATATCATCTATTAGAAGCACGTCGACATTTCGATATCGATTACGGAATTCAACGGCTTTGTTATCTCGGATGGAGTTGATAAACTCATTTGTAAACTTTTCAGACGTCAAATAGACAACTTTAGCGTTCGGGTTCTGATCCATTACATAGTGTCCGATTGCATGCATTAAGTGGGTTTTACCTAAACCAACGCCACCGTATATAAACAGCGGATTGTATGCTTTTGCGGGGGCTTCAGCAACAGCGAGTGAAGCAGCATGTGCAAAACGGTTGCCGGAACCAATAACGAATGTATCGAATGTATATTTTGGATTAAGCATGCCGGATACAGTAGGCGGATTTGTTTTTTCTATTGGTTTTACAACAGGTTTAGGTACAGAGAAATCACTTTCTTCCATTTCTTTAGGTACGACAAACTGGATAAGCCTGTCCTCACCAGTCAATTCGGATAAAATACCCGTAATAAGATGTACATAATGGCTTTCTAACCAGTCTTTTGCGAATGAGTTTGGTGCGGCAATTGTAACGTTTTCTTCGCCATACGAGATTAACTTCGTCGATTTAAGCCAAGTCTCAAAACTTGGTCTCGAAATCTTCTGCTCAACCTTCGCCAAAACTTCCACCCATAATTCTTCTAAGTGTTCCAATATCGTGCCTCCCTTACAAATACAATAAAATGCGCAAGATATGTATTATACACAGATTCCACTCCTGTGGACAACAATTATGCAAAAGAGTGGAAAAAAGTATCCACAATGTATTAACAATTGTGGATAAGTGTTTTGCTATATAATTATATACACAGGAAATCATTCTTAATTGTAACAGGGAATGACGGATATTACAAGATGTTTAATACCTTATCCACAATGCCGTATCGTGTGGACAAAACCCTTATCCACAGCCATTAATATGTGAAGAAGGTGTCAATAAGTCCTGTGGATGAAAAAAATAAGAAAAATAATATACACGCTTTACTCCTCAGAACTAATTTAATGTTGTGGGTAACTTTTGCACGGAATTATTTAAAAACCAAAGAGAAAATGAATGACTTTTATTTAACAGTTGACAGAAGGACTAAAAAACAGCTATACTGTTCAAGACTGTCAGGGGAATAAACCTACAATCATGCAGGAGGTGTCTTAACAGATGAAACGTACATTCCAACCAAATACAAGAAAACGTAGTAAAGTTCACGGCTTCCGTGCGAGAATGAGCACGAAAAGCGGGCGCAGAATACTTGCAGCTCGTCGGCGCAAAGGAAGAAAAGTACTTTCAGCATAAGGCCACTGATACCTCAGTGGTCTTTTTTTTTTTAGAAGGAGTTTAAAAATCTGAAGTTGTATGGGATATGCTAACTTTTTAAGCGTTTAAGACCTCGTTATTTAGTAGACCTTGGTTTTTTTGCCCTTCTTTTGAACTTTTATTCAAATTAAAGAAAATTATATTGACGGAGCAGGTGTATTTAAATGAACAAACGCCAGCGAATAAAAAAGAACGAGGAATTTCAAAAGGTTTTTAAAAGTGGAAAGTCTTTTGCGAATCGACAGTTCATTGTTTATTGTTATCGAAAAGAAGAACAAACCGAATTTCGTATCGGACTTTCGGTCAGTAAAAAAGTAGGTAATGCGGTTACAAGAAACCGCATCAAGCGCTACGTAAGACAAGCATTCCTTGAAATGAAAGACGAACTGCAAAACAATATGGACTATGTTATTATCGCTCGACATCAGGCGGCCAAAATCGATTTTCACGAATCTAAAAAAAGTTTACAGCATGTTTTACGAATTGCACGAGTCTTAAAGAAGAATATTAAGTAGAATGCTTCATATGAAAATGATAAACTGAAATTATTGACCGTAAAGGTCTTACAATGGAAGAAGAATGATTTGGGGGAACCGATTTGAAGAAAAAGTTAGGGCTTCTGCTCATGTTGACGGCATTGTCTGTATTCCTTGCCGGGTGTTCAGAATTTAGAGATCCAATTTACGCCGACAGCGCAGGTTTTTGGAATGAATATATCGTTTGGCCATTAGTTTCACTCATTACATTGTTTAAAGACTTACTAGGTACATATGGATACGGAATTGTTGCTGTTACAATTATTATTCGATTGGTTTTATTGCCACTTATGATTAAACAAACAAAAAGCTCTAAAAAGATGCAAGAAATTCAACCTGAATTGAAAGCACTTAAAGAGAAGTACAAATCGAAAGATGCTGTTACTCAAGAGAAATACCGCACTGAAATGCAAAAGATTATGTCCGAACGCAAGATTAATCCTGCAGCGGGTTGTTTACCAGTATTTATTCAAATGCCTATCCTAATCGGCTTCTATCATGCGATAAGCCGAATGAATAGTACACCGGAAATTGAAATTGGGAAATTCCTTTGGTTTGAACTTGGCGTGCCAAGTATTACACTTGCAGTTTTAGCGGGACTTATGCAATTCGCTGTACTTCGTACTGGACCAGCGATGGATAATCCACAAATGAAAATGATGATGTACATTATGCCATTTATGATTATGGGCTTTGGTACATTCTTGCCGGCAGCACTCGCACTTTATTGGGTAATCGGTAACTTCATCTCTATTATTCAAAATATTTTCATATACAAGCCGTTTAAGAAAAAAGAAGTGGAGCCTATAAAAGTAGGAGGGAAAAGAAAATGAAAAAAGTGACGCGAAAGGGAGCCAACGTTGAGGAGGCAATTTCAGCAGCTTTAAAAACACTTAATGTAACACGTGACCAAGTGGAAGTTGAAGTGATCGATAAAGGGAAAAAAGGATTTCTCGGTTTCGGTGCAAAAGATGCTGAAGTAACCGTGACCGTCATAAAAGTAGTTGAATCTTTTCCAATTAAAGAAAAAACAATGCCCGCAATAGCTAAGGAAACAATTGAAGCGGAAGTTTTAACGGATTCCGAGGAAACGACCGAAGTAAAAACGGGTGGATCTGCGGTACTTCTTGAAAAAGTGGATTTAGAAAAGTCCCAAGATAAAGATGCAATTACGGAAACGAAGCAATACTTACAGAAAATAGCCGAAGAGATGGGTATAAAGGATCTCAAAGTTACCCATGAAACGGACGGGAAGTATGTAACATTCCAGCTTGAAAGTAGTAAAGCGGCTCTTTTAATTGGTAAACGAGGACAAACGTTGAATGCATTGCAACAATTATCGCACCTCGTTGCCAATAAATATGCCAATCAGTTTAAAGTAGTTCGAATCGATGTAGGTGATTACCGTGATCGAAGAGAACAGTCCTTAGAACAACTAGCCAATCGAATGGCAGACAAAGCTGTCAGGACAGGACAAAAAGTCCAACTTGAACCGATGCCGTCTTACGAAAGAAAAGTAATTCATCATGCATTGTCAAACAGACTCGATATTGAAACGTATTCAGAAGGAAAGGATCCTTATAGGTATCTTACAATTGAACGAATGCGGTAAAAAAGTCCCGACAAGGAAGCAAAAAACTTCTTTTGTCGGGATTTTTTTTATTGTATTAACATATATTGATGAATTGTCCACATTAATTAGCCCTAGTATTTTGAGATGGGGTGTATTTGTGGTACTATTTTATGTTAGATAGTCATGTCTGGAATACGTTATGCACATGTGAATAACTAAGCTAGGAAGGTGAAGAAGTGCACTTTGATACAATAGCCGCCATTTCTACCCCAATGGGAGAAGGCGCAATCGCAATCGTCAGGTTAAGTGGGGACGAAGCTATCCAAATAGCTGATCGGATTTTCCGTTCACCAAGTGGAAAAAGTTTATTAAATGAACAATCACATACAATTCATTACGGTCATTTAACAGATCCATCCTCGGGTGAAACTGTTGAAGAGGTAATGGTATCTTTGATGAAAGAACCAAAAACATTTACACGCGAAGATGTTGTTGAAGTAAATTGTCATGGTGGACTTGTTTCTGTTAATCGTGTTCTTGAACTTGTGCTAAGAGAAGGAGCGCGTCTTGCAGAACCGGGTGAGTTTACAAAACGTGCATTTTTAAATGGACGAATTGACCTTTCGCAGTCAGAAGCGGTCATGGACCTTATACGCGCGAAGACAGATCGCGCTATGAACGTTGCGCTTAACCAAATGGAAGGTAAACTTTCTAGGTTAATTAAACAGTTAAGACTTGCACTCGTTGAGACATTAGCACAAGTCGAAGTGAAAATAGATTACCCTGAATACGATGAAGTCGAAGAAACGACAGTCCCGTATATGATTGAAAAGTGCACATGGGTAAAAGAAGAAATTGATAAACTACTTCGTACTTCCGCACAAGGTAAGATTTTACGGGAAGGACTTGCTACAGTTATTGTGGGAAGACCTAACGTAGGCAAGTCTTCACTCTTAAATAGTCTTGTCCAAGAAAATAAAGCAATTGTAACTGACATAGCGGGAACAACCCGTGATATTATAGAAGAGTACGTCAATGTAAGAGGTGTACCACTTCGTCTTGTAGACACTGCCGGTATCCGGGAAACAGAAGATATTGTTGAACGGATTGGTGTTGAAAGGTCAAGGCAAGTATTGAAGGAAGCCGATTTAATTCTTCTCGTTTTGAACAGTGCGGAAGAGCTTTCGGTGGAAGATGAACGTCTCTTTACGGCAGTATCCGGAATGGATAAGATTGTCGTTGTGAATAAAACAGATCTGGAACAAAAAATAGATTTAGCAAAAGTAAAAGAACTTACAGATGATGCCACAATTGTGACAACGTCACTTTTGGCAGATGAAGGAATAGATGAGCTTGAAGAAGCGATTGCGGGACTCTTTTTCGAAGGCAATATAGAATCAGAGGACTTAACATACGTTTCAAACGCTAGACATATTGCATTGCTGCATAAAGCACGAACGACGATTGAAGAAGCGCTTGGAGCTGCCGAAATTGGTATCCCAATAGATATGATTCAAATCGATGTCACAAGAACATGGGAAATTCTCGGAGAAATTATTGGAGATACTGTGCAAGAAGGTTTAATTAATGAATTGTTTTCACGTTTTTGCCTCGGAAAATAGATTATAGAAAGAAGGATATGAACATGCCAAAATTTGAAGCAGGCACGTTCGATTGTATAGTCATCGGAGCCGGCCACGCCGGTGTGGAAGCAGCTTTAGCTGCTGCCCGAATGGGTGCATCGACATTGGTTTTAACATTAAATATAGATATGGTTGCTTTTATGCCATGTAATCCATCAATTGGCGGTCCAGCTAAAGGAATCGTTGTAAGAGAAATTGACGCTCTTGGCGGCGCTATGGGAAAAGTAATTGACAAAACGCATATCCAAATGCGCATGTTGAATACAGGAAAAGGTCCAGCTGTTCGCGCACTTCGCGCACAATTGGACAAAGTTCTTTACCAACAGGAAATGAAAAGAATTCTTGAAGAAACAGAAAACTTAACACTTCGTCAAGCGGCGGTTGAAGAACTTATTATAGAAGACGGTGAAGTAAAAGGCCTTATTACACAAATAGGCGCAGTATATCGTGCAAAGACAGTCCTCGTTACGACAGGGACATTTTTACGTGGGGAAATTATTATTGGAGATATTAGATATTCCAGTGGACCAAATAATCAGATGCCATCCATTAAACTTGCAGACAGTCTACGTGAGCTTGGCTTCGATATGGTCCGCTTTAAAACAGGAACACCACCGCGTATTAATAGCAAAACGATTGACTATAGTCAAACAGAAATTCAACCGGGCGATGATGTACCACGAGCATTTAGCTATGAAACGACAGAATTTATTATGGATCAATTACCTTGCTGGCTGACGTATACTTCTCCGCGAACGCATGAGCTTATTAACGAGAACCTCCATTTGTCACCGATGTATTCGGGGGAAATAAAAAGTGCATCACCGAGTTATTGTCCGTCAATTGAAGATAAAATCGTCCGTTTTAACGATAAATCGCGCCATCAAATTTTCTTGGAACCTGAAGGACGTAATACGAATGAGGTTTATGTTCAAGGGCTCTCCACAAGTTTACCTGAACATGTTCAAAAGCAACTTATTGAAAGTGTGCCGGGACTAGAAAAAGCTGAAATGATGCGTGCTGGATATGCAATTGAATATGATTCAATTGTACCGACACAACTAAAGCCAACACTTGAAACGAAAAAGATTCGTAATCTTTATACGGCAGGTCAATTGAATGGAACATCCGGCTATGAAGAGGCCGCGGGACAAGGACTAATGGCTGGTATTAATGCCGCAGCGCGCGCGCTCGGTAAAGAAGAATTGGTGCTTGGACGTGCGGATGGATACATCGGAGTGTTAATAGATGATCTTGTTACAAAAGGGACAAGTGAGCCATACAGATTACTTACATCACGTGCAGAATATCGCCTCTTGCTTCGACATGACAATGCTGATTTACGTCTAACTGAAATTGGCTACGGATTGGGTCTCATAAGTGAAGAAAGATATGCAGCTTACACGATAAAAAAACAACAAATAGAAGATGAAGTAGTAAGGCTTCGCAAAATAACGGTAAAACCTGAAGAACATGTCCATGAAATTATGCGCGAAACGAAAGGGTCTGAACTGAAAGAACCGATGAAGGCGGCAAACCTTTTAAAACGCCCTGAAATTACTTACAAACAGATTGGAAGAATCGTTCCTCCTGAACAACAATTATCAGAAGAAGTACAAGAGCAAGTTGAAATACGTATAAAATACGAAGGTTATATCGAGAAATCGATGCAACAAGTTGAAAGAATGAAGAAGATGGAAGACAAAAAGATACCAGACAATATTGATTACGACGCGATTTCAGGAATTGCGAATGAAGCAAAAGTAACATTAAAGAAAGTAAGACCACTTTCAATTGCACAAGCTTCACGTATGCCAGGTGTTAACCCAGCCGATATATCCATTTTGCTTGTTTACATCGAACATGGAAGAATTGCTAAAGTGACTAGCTAATTTATAAACTGATGTGGATTCTTTTCTGCGTCAGTTTTTATTAGATATCTAATGGGTTTACCAAAGTACTTGTGCTTTTCTTAATAGGGGGAGGAAATACGATGAACGAAGAACAATTTTTTGAAGCATTGAAGCAAAAAGGAATTGAATTGGACTCCTTTCAACAATCCCAATTCAATACGTATTATGAAACACTTGTCGAGTGGAACGAAAAAATGAATCTAACAGCGATCACAGATGGACCTTCTGTTTATTTGAAACATTTTTATGACTCTATATCCGCAGCATTTTTCAATAATTTTAGTGAAAGAAAAACAATATGTGATGTAGGAGCAGGAGCAGGATTTCCAAGTATTCCATTGAAAATTTGTTTTCCTAACCTCGAAGTGACTATTGTAGATTCGCTTAATAAACGAATTGGATTTTTAGAACATTTGGCGAGTGAACTTAAACTTGAAAACGTTCATTTCGTTCATGCGAGGGCGGAAGACTTTGGACAAAACCCTGCCTACCGTGAAAAGTTTGACTTTGTTACTGCGAGAGCGGTTGCAAGACTTTCTGTTCTTGCGGAACTTTGTGTACCTCTCGTTAAAAAGGGTGGATTGTTTATATCAATGAAAGGTGCGGCAGCCGAAGACGAACTAGCAGATGCAGTTAAAGCACTCTCGGTTCTTGGTGCCACGCTTAAAGAGGAACATTCTTTTAATTTACCTAAAGAGAATAGTGAACGGAATATTAGCATTTTTGAAAAAACTAAAAGCACGCCTAAAAAGTATCCACGTAAACCAGGAATACCAAATAAGACTCCTATTCAATAATAATACGTTTCACGTGGAACAAATTATAAAGGGTATACTATAATTATGCCGAATCAAATCAAGAGGGATTTTTATAAATTGAATGTATAAATAACTATATAGGTTGAACTAAAAAATGTAACACCTAGTTAATTGTAGCGGAAAGCATCCGCTTGAAACGGAAATCAACGGCCCGATAAAGCGATCATCATTGGACTTTTTTCGGGGCAGAATATTTAATTCAACTTATATATATAAATTATATGCAACAGGAGTAGTTTTGAAAAGGTGGTGCCGAGAATGAAAAGTCCTTTTTCACGTTTTTTTGGTAGTGGAGAAAAAGCTGATGCATTGGAAGAAATCGTTGAAGGAAAGCATCATGAACAAATTGAACAAGTAAAAATCGAGTTGATAACGCCGAATAAATATCAACCGCGATCAATTTTTTCTGAAGAAAAAATCGAAGAACTGGCAAGAACAATTCATACACACGGCGTCATTCAACCAATTGTTATTCGACCAGTAGAAGGAAACAGATATGAAATAATTGCAGGGGAACGTAGATACCGAGCCATTAAAACACTTGGATGGACTGAAGTACCTGCAATTATTCGTGACCTTGATGATAAAGAAACGGCATCTATTGCACTTATAGAAAACTTGCAGCGCGAAGAGTTAACCGCTATTGAAGAAGCATATGCTTATGAGAAGTTACTTGAACTTCATTCATTAACACAGGAAGCGTTAGCACAGAGATTAGGAAAAGGTCAGTCAACAGTTGCAAATAAACTACGTTTACTGAAACTACCCGATGAAATAAAAAATGCTGTGATGACAAAAGAATTATCGGAGAGACACGCAAGGGCATTAATTTCTATAAAGGATTCCGATTTACAACTTATAGTTTTTAAAAATGCTATCGAAGAACAACTGAATGTAAAACAATTAGAAAAACGAATACAAGAAGTTTTAAATCCAAAAGAAGAAGTAGTAAAAAAGCAAACTGCAAAAAGAAAGTCGGTTAGTAGAGATGTTCGAATTGCAGTAAATACAATACGACAATCATTAGCATTGGTAACGAAAAGTGGAATGGATTTAAATACAGAAGAAGAGGATTCTGAGGATTTTTACATAATTACTGTAAAGATTCCGAAGAAAAAGTAGAGAAACTTTTGCGAGAAAACGGCAAGAGTTTTTTGTCTATATGGTTATTCACACAACGTCCACTTAATTTGCTAAAATAGAAAGTAGACGAATAGAATGTATGATTACATTTTAGATGTATGAAAGCAGGTGCAAGCGTGGGTAGAATTATAGCAATTGCCAACCAAAAGGGCGGGGTCGGTAAAACGACGACATCGGTAAACTTGAGTGCTTGCCTTGCTCATTTAGGCAAAAAAGTTCTTTTGATAGATAGTGATCCACAAGGAAATGCAACGAGTGGGGTAGGTGTCAATAAAGGTGATGCACATATGTGTATTTACGATGTTTTAATAGACGATAAAGATATAAAAGATGTAATTTTATCAACGAAAATAGAAAACCTTGATATTGTTCCCGCTACAATTTCATTGGCTGGTGCAGAAATTGAACTTGTGTCGACTATATCAAGAGAAGTACGGATGAAACATGCAATACAAGAAACAAAAGGTATGTATGACTATGTGATTATTGACTGCCCGCCGTCACTTGGTTTACTCACAATTAATGCACTTACAGCATCTGATGCGATACTTATTCCAGTCCAGTGTGAATATTATGCACTTGAAGGATTAAGTCAATTATTAAGTACGATAAGGCTCGTTCAAAAACATTTAAACGAAGATTTGATGATTGAAGGCGTACTGTTAACGATGTTTGATGCACGAACTAATTTAGGCATTCAAGTAATTGAAGAAGTGAAAAAGTACTTTCAAGATAAAGTATACGGAACAATTATACCTAGAAACGTTCGATTAGGTGAAGCACCGAGTCACGGAGAACCAATTATTACTTATGATGCTAAATCACGTGGTGCAGAGGCATATTTAGAGTTAGCAAAGGAAGTGGTACACAATGGCTAAAGGCCTTGGAAAAGGGTTGAGTGCTTTATTTCCGGGAGAGTCACTCTCCAAAGCGGAGTCGGTGGAAAACATTAATGTAAAAAGTATAAAAGTAAATCCGTACCAGCCAAGAAAGATATTCGATGAAAATGCAATCATTGAATTAAGTAATTCGATTAAAGAACACGGTATTCTCCAACCTATCATACTTCGAAAAAAAGGGATGACTTATGAAATTGTCGTTGGTGAAAGACGATTTCGTGCAGCAAAACTAGCAGGCCTCAAGGAGATTTCAGCAGTTGTTCGAAATCTTACCGATGAAGAAACGATGGAATTCGCTATCCTTGAAAACTTGCAAAGAGAAGACCTTACTCCAATTGAAGAAGCAGAAGCTTATCAAAACCTCATGGAGAATTTAAAAATTACACAAGAACAACTTGCATTCCGACTAGGTAAAAGTAGATCCCATATAGCTAACCACATCAGATTGCTTTCCCTTCCGGAAAAAGTCCGACTTTATATTATGGAAGGTACTTTGTCGATGGGACATGGACGCACCTTACTCGGTTTACAAAAAAAAGAACAGATTTTCCCTGTCGCAGAACATGTATTAAAAGAAGGATTAAACGTTCGCCAACTTGAAAAGCTTGTCCAAAAGATGAATGAAGATGTTCCACGTGAAACAAAAGCGAAGAAGAAAGATATATTTATAGCAGAACATGAATCGAATCTTAGAGATTACTTTGGGACAAGTGTGACTATTAGTAAAAGTAAGAATAAAGGGAAAATAGAAATAGAGTTTTTCTCTGAAGAGGATTTAGAACGAATCCTTGAATTATTGAATGAATAAATCAATACCTATTTTGCGTACTTGCAAAATAGGTATTATTTTTAACGGGCGGATGTGAATCTATGATTTTGTTTGGCACAATCGTTAATACGTTGTTAATTATTATTGGAACTATAATTGGTCGTTTTTTACATAATATACCGGAACGTATGAAAGAAACCGTTATGTACGGAATTGGTTTGGCAGTCACTGTAATTGGTATTCAAATGACATTTGAAAGTACACAAATACTTATTGTTATTGTTAGCATTGTGTTCGGCGCAGTGATTGGAGAATGGGTAGATCTCGACGCTAAAGTAAATAAACTTGGAGAATGGATCGAAAGCAAACTGCCAGCGCGTAGGGAAGGACCAAGTATTGCACAAGGTTTTGTAACTGCAACGCTTATTTTTGTTGTAGGTTCTATGGCAATAATTGGTGCAATTGATAGTGGGCTTCGAAATGATCATGATGTACTTATTATGAAAGGTATTATTGATGGGTTTGCTTCCATTATTTTAAGTTCAACGCTCGGTATAGGTGTTATTTTCGCAGCAATACCGGTGTTTCTATATCAAACGGTTATTACACTTTTTGCTACTCAAATGAGTCGATTTATTCCGGATGCGTTATTGGAGTTCTTTATAGCTGAAATGACGGCAACGGGTGGACTTATGATAGTGGCAATTGGTTTGAATTTGATTGGTTTGACTAAAATAAGGGTTGCCAATTTAATTCCCGGTATTCTCATTGTAAGTATTGTCGTAGGAGTTGTTTATGCACTGTGATTGGGATCGATTGGATGCCAGTTGAAGTGCAAGGGCAAGGGTGCGACTCATTTCAAAGGGAAGATGCAACCTGGTGCTTTGTAATACAGCGTGTTCCATAAAACCGGCGATATTAACAATGCCTTTAATTGAAACGTTGCCAACAGAAGGTAATTTTTTGCCCACTGCTTTACCCGGTTGAATGGGTCCTTCGTGAAAAAGAAGTTGTCCGATAGAACTACTTTTTCCGAGACAAGCATCGATTGCAATAATATAAGCGGCGGGATTCAATTCTGTTGTTTCGTCTATTTGTTGTTGTAAGTTAAGTGCGTGTAGTGGACTCTCCAACGTTCCGATGACAGTATAAGGGAAAGTTTGTAATTCCAAAAGGCGTGAACCTGTCAATGGTCCGAAGGAGTCGCCGGTAGAGCGATCTGTCCCGATACAAAAAAAGATAAGATTGGAAGAGTTGAATGGAATGTGTTTAAGAAGTAAAGTACTTAACTTCCGGATCGCATCTGTTTCTTTGAAGTGAACCCGATAATTATACGTTGATGAAGGAGCAGCTTTCATGACAAAACTCCATTCCTTTTTACTAAGAAGTATATGCCTAGGAAGTTTTATTTATACGGAAGGAGAAAAATGATGAGTTCTACTGAAAGTGAAAAAGTAGTAACAGAGTTCGCAAAAAGTGCAGCGAAAGTAGAAAAGTTTTTATTCAATCAAGAAACATGGCTATCAATAGGAATGGTGTTTTTTAAAATACTCGTAATTATTCTACTTGCTGTCATTGTTGTTAGTGTGGGAAAATCAATAATTAGAAGAGTATTTACAATAAAGTTAAAAACACGATTACGTCCTTCAGAACGACGTGAAAAAACATTGATTAAGCTATTAGAAAATGCGCTTACTTATGTCGTCTATTTTGCGGCAATTATTGCGGTGCTTGAGGCAGTCGATATTAAGGTTGCTGGACTTCTCGCAGGGGCCGGTGTACTTGGATTAGCAGTTGGATTCGGTGCACAAAGTTTAGTGAAAGATGTTATTTCGGGTTTTTTCATTATTTTTGAAGACCAATTTTCTGTAGGGGATTATGTACAAATAGGTAATGCTGTCGGTACTGTAGAAGAAATTGGATTACGAACAACGAAGGTAAGTGCCTATGGAGGAGAAATTTATATTATCCCTAATGGGGATATATCCGAAGTTGTGAATTACTCAATTAATAATTCGTTAGCAATTGTAGATATCCGAATCGCATATGAAACAGATATTGAACGCGCGGAAGAGCTTATCGAGCAATTTCTAGCGGATTTATCAGTTGGGTATGAAGAACTTATTTCTCAGCCAACATTAATCGGGATTCAAGACTTATCTGCATCTGAAGTAGTGTTACGTGTGACGGCAGAAACACAGCCGGTTATGCAATGGGCATTCGCCAGGAAGTTTCGTAAAGATTTAAAGTTGTTTCTAGATGCGCACGGGATTGAAATCCCATACCCTAAAATGGTTACTTATCAACGAAAAGAAGGAGGTTAACAGATATGAATGATAAGGAATTCGGTCTTAACGACGTCGTTGAGATGAAAAAGCAACATCCTTGTGGAACAAATGCGTGGAAAGTCATTCGTATGGGCGCCGACATTCGAATCAAATGCGAAGGTTGCGGCCATAGTGTTATGATTCCGCGCAATCAATTTACAAAGAAGATGAAAAAGGTAATCGTAAAAGCCGAAGCTGAAGGATAAAATGGACATCTAGAACTGTTATCCCTATAATAAAAGAGTTACCAAAGCGATTAAATGAATGTTCTATATAGATGAAAGGTAGTGGAGTAATGTCTTTAACAGCAGGAATCGTTGGACTTCCAAACGTTGGAAAGTCAACATTATTTAATGCAATTACAAAAGCGGGGGCAGAGGCGGCGAACTATCCGTTCTGTACAATTGATCCGAACGTTGGAATCGTAGAAGTACCCGATGAAAGACTTGAGAAATTAACAGAGCTTGTCGAACCAAAGAAAACAGTGCCGACTGCTTTTGAATTTACGGACATCGCGGGAATTGTTGAAGGGGCCAGCAAA
The DNA here is from genome assembly GCF_026931025.1 of Sporosarcina sp. G11-34. Taxonomy (NCBI): domain Bacteria; kingdom Bacillati; phylum Bacillota; class Bacilli; order Caryophanales; family Caryophanaceae; genus Sporosarcina; species Sporosarcina sp. G11-34. The sequence goes on from NZ_JAHNZW010000007.1 coordinate 22,788, forward strand.
GGTGAAGGACTTGGGAATAAGTTCTTATCTCATATCCGTGAAGTTGACGCAATCTGTCAAGTTGTTCGTTGTTTTGTAGACGAGAACATTACACATGTCGCTGGAAAAGTAGATCCGATTAACGATATTGAAGTGATTAACCTTGAATTGATTCTTGCGGATATGGAAAGCGTAGACAAGCGTTTAGATCGTGTCACGAAAATGCTTAGACAAAAAGACCCGGATGCAATTGTGGAAGCACCTATTTTGACGAAACTAAAAGAGGCATTTGAGAATGAATTGCCGGCACGTTCTGTTGAATTGTCAGAAGATGAACTTGAATTGATTAAGGGTATGCACTTGCTAACGATTAAACCAATGCTTTACGTGGCAAACGTAGCTGAAGATGAAATTGCAGATACAGAAAATAATGAGTATGTTAATAAAGTTCGTGAATTTGCGAAACAGGATAACGCTGAAGTTATTGTTGTTTGTGCAAGGATTGAAGAAGAAATGGCTGAACTCGATGATGAGGATAAAGAAATGTTCCTCGAGGAGCTTGGTATTCAGGAATCAGGACTTGATTTACTTATCAAAGCAACGTATTCATTACTTGGATATGCAACATACTTTACAGCCGGAGTACAAGAAGTACGTGCTTGGACGTTCCGTAAAGGGATGAAGGCACCTCAATGTGCGGCAATTATCCATACGGACTTCGAACGTGGCTTCATCCGTGCAGAAACAGTTGCATATGCCGATTTAGTAGAAGCGGGCTCAATGGTAGCTGCAAAAGAGTCTGGGAAAGTGCGTCAAGAAGGAAAGGAATACCTCGTTCAAGACGGCGATGTCATTCTATTCCGCTTTAACGTATAAAGATAAGAAAACTGCTTAAAGTCGATATCGACTTTAAGCAGTTTTTTTTGGTGAGAATACGTAAAGTCTTGGTAACTCAGGATCATCTTTTATGAACCAATTATCAGGCAGTTTTTTTAATTCTTTGTACATCACGAAATCACCGACTGCACCGCCAATAAGTAAAGCAGATAAAACGATTACAACACCGCTTCCAATATAAAGCCCGATAAGCGCGGGAAGGATACCAGTCATCCAAAATGGAAGAAGCAGCGCTTTTCTTATTTCTTTGTTCGACATGAGTTCATCGGTCGTTGCGTAAGCAATACCCAGTTTTAGATTGACACCAACGACCATTTTTCTCCAGGGCACGCCTGCAAAAAGGCGGAATCCAAGCAGATGAAAAAGTTCGTGTAAAACAATTAGAAGTACATAGCCAACTATAAAAAGTAAAATTGAAATAAAACTTAGGCGAATGTACATCCCTTTTTCCAATACAAAATGAATGACTAGCAAAATGATAAGTGCTAGACCTGTAATATAAAGCCCTTTTTTTGCAACAACTGGCAAATCGATATCGATTACTTTGTCAGGTTCCGGAAGTTCATTCAAAATAATCACCTCTGTTAATAAGTATACAAGGTAAAAGGTTGAAATTCATAATATCCTGTGATAGAATGTGTAGATGTGAGTAATAGAATTACTTGCTCCTTGCCCGCTGTCAACAGCAGGCCCAAGTCCATAAGGAGGTGACTAAAGATGAGAAAATATGAAATTATGTACATCATGCGCCCGTCAATTGAAGACGAAGCGAAAAAAGCTTTGATCGAACGTTTTGACGAAGCGATTACTTCTAAAGGTGCAGAAATCATCGAGTCGAAAGAGTGGGGAAAACGCCGCTTAGCTTACGAAATCGACGATTTACGTGAAGGTTTTTACCAATTGGTAACTGCTAACGCAACTGCAGAAGCACTTGACGAATTTACACGTCTTGCAAACATTAACGAGAATATCATTCGTCATATGGTTATTCGCGTTGATGCTTAATCAATATAGATCATGAGGGAGGTTGAATTCCGATGATTAATCGTGTCGTTTTAGTTGGCCGTCTGACGAAAGACCCTGAACTCAAGTATACACAAAGTGGTGTAGCGGTTACTCGCTTTACATTAGCTGTAAACAGAGCGTTCACGAACCAACAAGGTCAACGTGAGGCAGACTTTGTCAACTGTGTAACGTGGAGAAAACAGGCAGAGAACACAGCGAACTTTTTAAGGAAAGGTAGCCTTACTGGAGTCGAAGGGCGTATTCAAACGAGCAGCTTCGATGGTAAGGATGGCAATCGCGTTTTCATGACGGAAGTCGTGGCAGATAGCGTACAGTTCCTTGAACCGCGCAGTGCAACTACCGAAAGATCTGGAGCACCAAACAATGGTGCACCGTCTTATGATGCTCCACCGCAACAACAAGAGCAGCAACAGTTCCAACAACAGTTCCAACAACAACCGAATCAACAATCGAATTACCAACCAAACCAACAAAATTATACTCGTACTGACGATGATCCATTTTCGACAGGTGGAGGTCCGGTAACTGTATCGGACGATGACCTGCCGTTCTGATAATCTAACGTCCTTACTTAAAAAAGGAGGAAAACATTATGGCACCACGTCGTGGAGGTAAAAGACGCCGTAAAGTCTGTTATTTTAACTCAAACAACATTACACACATCGACTATAAAGATACTGACCTGCTTAAGAAATTCATTTCTGAGCGTGGGAAAATCTTGCCTCGTCGTGTAACTGGTACAAGCGCGAAGTATCAGCGTAAATTGACGCTTGCAATCAAGCGTTCACGCATCATGGCACTACTTCCGTTTAGCTCGGAAGAAAGATAATATCAATTGTTCTGACCACCTCTAAACCGGATATTCGGTTAAAAGGTGGTCTTTTTTTCAGTGGGAATATACGTTCCTTTTTTGGTCTATATCTGGAAATCATGATACAATTAAAATTGATTGAACAACTGCCTGCCAATCGATATTTTAGAAAGTGATTTGTGGAACATTGAGTAACCGGAGGAATTTATATTATGGAAGAAGAAAAGGCTAGAAAAGTTACATATGGTGCGATGATGATTGGATTGTTTGTTGTCTTACTAGCGGTTTCGTTATACGTACCGTTAATAGGAGCCCTTGCGATGTTCTTCATTCCGCTGCCAATCATTCTTTATAGAATTAAATACAACAGAACTGCCTCGATATTTGTTATGATGACAGGAATCGTCTTGTCGATGTTTGTCGGAGGGATAGTCCTTATTCCATTTGGATTTCTTTATGGATTATTAGGATTGATTATTGGAGATACCATTGCAACGAAAAAGTCAAAACTATATACATTTATGGCTACTGGAACTACGCTTCTTATACTAACAATCACGAGCTATGTTGCAGCTATTGTAGTATTTAAAGTGAACTTTATAGATGCAATAATGGATGGGGCACGTGCATCTCAAAAACAAGTGATTACTTTCTTTGAAAAATCGGGTGAACTTCCGGAAGGTTTTGAAGAACAATTAGGAGCTTCACTAACACTTACTGAAATATCGTTCCCGTCAACATTTATAATTTTTACATTCATCTTAGCTTTCATATTTGTTTCCCTTAATTTACTGATTGTAAAAAGACTTGGGAATGATGTAAAGAGCTTCCCACCATTTCAAGATATGAAGTTACCACTTATTACAGTGTGGTATTATTTAGTTGTAATGCTTTGGGGACTATTTTTTGAAATGAAAATAGGTACAACCTCATTTTTAATATATACAAACGCCTCTATAATACTTAGATTCATGTTTTTCTTACAAGGCGTTTCTTTTATAAATTATTCTTTGAAAGAAATGAAATTACCGAAATGGGCGATTGTCATACTAACCCTTTTTGCATTTCCGCTCTATCCTATTACAGTTTTACTCGGCGTGCTAGACACTGGGCTTAATGTTCGGGCTTGGATTGGGAAAAACAAAGCGAAGTAAAGGAGATGATGACAATGACGTCCTTTTTCAGGAAAAGGGCAATACGCTATCCACTAACGGTATTGTCGCTTCTCGGCGCGATAGCCGGGGTAATATTACTCATGAGTCAGTTTTGGGTAGGTCTTCTTTTCTTTGTCCTATTTGCCATTGCTCTAGGTTTTGCATGGAAGATTGAAGAGAGAACGTTTGTTGAAACAGACAAGCATATTGAAACACTTTCATATCGGATGAAGAAAGTGGGCGAAGAAGCACTTCTTCAGTTGCCAATTGGAATAGTTCTCATAAATGATAGCAATGTGATTGAATGGGCAAACCCGTATGTATCACAAGCTTTTGGAATGGATACTCTCATTGGACGAGATTTGTTTAGCTTGAGTGAACAATTTTATTCTGTCGTGAAAAGCGACACAGAAGATAAAATAGTGCTTGTAGGAGAACGTTCTTTTAAAGTTTTGTACAAGGCTGAGGAAAAGTTGCTTTATTTATTTGATACAACGGAGAAGACTAAGATTGAGAATTTGTATTATGCGGATCGCACGGTTCTAGGAATCATTCTCGTCGATAACTACGATGAATTTGCACAGGCGATGGATGATCAAAAAAGAAGCCAATTGAATTCACTCGTTACGTCTCTCGTTAATAGTTGGGGAATAGAAAACGGTATTTACGTTAAGCGAATTGCATCAGATCGCTTTTTAGCTGTTTTTAACGAAGTGACTTTAAGTAAATTAGAAAAAAATAGATTTTCAATCTTGGATGCTATCCGTGAAGAAACAGCGAAGCAAGGTAGAGCGCTTACGCTTAGTATTGGTGTTGGTACTGGATCGACTTCCCTTATTGAACTGGGTGAACTGGCACAGTCTAGTCTTGATCTCGTTCTAGGGCGTGGGGGCGACCAAGTAGCGATTAAACAATTTGATGGTAAAGTGAAGTTTTACGGCGGAAAAACAAACCCGGTGGAAAAAAGAACTCGAGTACGTGCACGAGTTATTTCACATGCACTTCGTGATTTAATTCGGGATAGCGACAAAGTATTCATAATGGGACATAAAGTTCCGGATATGGATTCGATAGGAGCGGCTATCGGTGTTCGGAAGATGGCACGTATGAATAATGTAGAAGGTTATGTTGTTGTAAAGCCTGATGAGCTAGACGGCAGTGTAACGAGGCTAATGCATGAAATTAAGCAAGACACCGATTTGTATAACCAGTTTATTGATCCTGACACGGTATTATCGATGTTGACTGAGCAATCACTTGTAATTGTTGTTGATACACATAAACCGAGTATGGTAATCGATGATCGAATACTTAACAAGACAGAAAAAGTTGTAGTTATTGATCATCATAGAAGAGGCGAAGAGTTCATTAACAATACGATGCTCGTTTACATGGAGCCCTATGCTTCGTCAACCGCGGAACTTGTTACAGAACTGCTTGAATATCAGCCGAAACATGAAAAGCTTACAATGCTCGAGTCCACGGCACTTCTAGCTGGTATTATAGTGGATACGAAAAGCTTTACACTTCGTACGGGTGCACGAACATTTGAGGCGGCTTCATTCCTTAGAACAAACAGTGCGGATACAGTACTTGTTCAACGTTTATTAACAGAAGATATTGCAACATATGTTGAACGGGCCAAGTTAATCGAAACGGTTGAGCTAACCGACTCTGGGATTGCAATTGCCAAAGGTAAAGAAAACGTTGCTTATAACTCTGTCCTTATTGCCCAAACCGCTGATATATTGTTGTCCATGAAAGATGTCGCTGCATCATTTGTTATTGCGGGGCGTGCGGATGGAAAAATTGGAATAAGTGCACGTTCGCTTGGTGAATTGAATGTCCAACTTGTTATGGAAGAACTCGGTGGCGGCGGACATTTAACAAACGCGGCTTGCCAAATAGAAGCAAAAACAGTAAAAGAAGCCGAAGAAATGTTAAAATCAAGATTAGATATGATGATGGAGAGGGGAAATTCATAATGAAAGTAATATTTTTGCAAGACGTTAAAGGTAAAGGTAATAAAGGTGACGTGAAGGATGTATCTGTTGGGTATGCACAAAACTTTTTATTGAAAAACAAAATGGCTGTTGAGGCGACACCTGCTAATTTAAGTAAACTACAAGGCCAGCAAAAGCGGGTCGAAAAAAATGCCGCTGAGGAACTTCAAGAAGCAATCGTATTAAAAGAGCAAGTTGAAAAAGTTACTGTCGAAATGAAAGCAAAATCGGGAGAAGACGGCCGGTTGTTTGGTTCAATTACGACAAAACAAATTGCGGATGAACTAAACAAAATAAATGGCATTAAAGTAGATCGACGTAAAATGGAATTACCCGACGCTATTCGCGCGCTTGGTTACACAAATATTCCAATTAAAATCCATCCTGAAGTCACTGCAACACTTAAAGTACACGTAACTGAGGAAAAGTAATGGGAGCGACTGAATTATGAACCAAATGAATGATCGGATCCCACCCCATAATAATGAAGCTGAGCAGTCGGTTATTGGAGCAATTTTTCTTGAGCCACAAGCGCTAATTACGGCAGCAGAAGTTCTTATCCCTGAGGATTTTTATAGAACAGCACATGAAAAAATATTTAACACAATGATTTTACTGAGTGAAAGAAGTCAGCCGATTGACATTGTTACTGTCACGGAAGAACTTTCTGCTAAGAATGAGCTAGAAGACGTTGGCGGGATTTCATATTTAAGTGAAATTTCCAATTCTGTTCCGACTGCGGCAAACATTGCGCACTACGCCCATATTGTTGAAGAGAAAGCACTTCTTCGTCGCCTTATCCGTGTCGCAACGACGATTGTCGAAGATGGATATACACGAGAGGACGAAGTAGAATCTCTTCTATCAGAAGCAGAGAAGAAGATGATGGAAGTTGCAAGCCGGAAAAATGCCGGTGACTTCAGACATATTAAAGACGTCCTTGTTCAAACTTATGATAATATCGAACTTCTCCATACGCAAAAAGGTGATGTAACGGGTATTCCGACAGGTTTCCGAGATTTAGATAAGATTACTGCCGGCTTCCAACCGAACGACCTTATTATTGTTGCGGCACGTCCTTCCGTTGGTAAAACAGCGTTTGCGTTGAACATTGCACAAAACGTGGCAACAAAAACGGATGAAAATGTGGCCATCTTTAGTTTGGAGATGGGGGCGGAGCAACTCGTTATGCGGATGCTTTGTGCCGAAGGGAATATTGACGCACAAGTGCTTAGAACGGGTGCACTTCAAGCCGAGGATTGGCGTAAATTGACAATGGCGATGGGTAGCCTTTCGAATGCCGGCATTTTCATAGATGATGCCTCAGGTATTCGAGTAGGTGAAATTCGTTCGAAATGTCGTCGTCTTCAAAAAGAGCATGGATTAGGCATGATTATTATTGATTATTTACAGCTAATTCAAGGGAACGCGGGATCTGCTGATAACCGTCAGCAAGAAGTATCGGAAATCTCGCGCTCACTAAAAGGACTTGCAAGGGAGCTTAAAGTTCCCGTTATCGCTCTTTCACAGCTATCACGTGGCGTTGAGCAACGACAAGACAAGCGCCCAATGATGTCCGACCTCAGGGAATCGGGGAGTATTGAGCAAGATGCCGATATCGTTTCTTTCCTTTACCGTGAAGACTATTACGATAAAGAAACTGAAAATGAAAATATGATTGAAATAATTATCGCGAAACAGCGTAACGGTCCAACAGGTACTGTAACGCTAGCATTCGCAAAGGAATATAACAAATTCGTTAACGTTGACTGGAGTCAACACGAAGCGCCTGCATACTAAGAACTGGAATGCCCCATCAAACCGATAAAATTCGGCTAATGGGGCATCTTTTGTTTTGATCAAAGTACGTGCCCGGAATATCATTGTTTTCGCTGGATGTCCACCCTATCGTCCGGAATGTCAGCCTAAAACATACCATTATAACCGAACGGATTCGGAAACAAAATAGTCAAGTTCTTGGGAAGACGGGAATAGAAGAAAAGATTGTTAAAGAACCTACAGCACAGATTACATTAGCCACAACAACGGATATGAAACGCTGTATGCACATTTAGAATCGACAAACGTTGAATTAGGACAAACAGTAGCACAAGGCGCCACTATAGGGGTAATGGGCACGACAGGACGTTCTACGGGTATTCATATTCATTTTGAAGTACGTAAAAGTGGATTGCTCGTCAATCCAATGAGTGTCTTAAAATAAACAGTTAGTTAAAGGGTGCAGAAAGTTGTATCATTTTTTTATTTGGGAAATAACAGCCTATTTCCCGGGAAATCCAAAAGGGAATGGCTATTCTAGAACGTGCGAATCGTGTCAAAGAATGATAAAGTAAAAAGAATACAAACAGTGCGCTAACGAAGCGAGAAGGGACAAAAATAATGCAAAATAAAATAGTTTTAATTGTAGATGATGAAAAGCCAATCGCAGATATTCTTGAATTTAATTTAAAAAAAGAAGGATTTACCGTTCATTGTGCTTATGACGGGGAAGAGGCGCTTGAAAAAGTAGAAGAGGTGAAGCCTGATATTATGCTTCTTGATATTATGCTGCCTAAAGTAGATGGCATGGAAGTCTGTCGTGAAGTAAGGAAAAAATACGACTTCCCTATTATTATGCTAACAGCTAAAGACTCCGAGATTGATAAGGTGTTGGGACTTGAACTCGGGGCAGATGACTATGTGACAAAACCATTTGGGACGAGGGAGTTAATCGCACGGGTTAAAGCAAACTTGCGCAGACATATGAAATCGGTTTCCGAAGAGGAAGAAAACGAGACGAACGATATTACAATTGGTCACTTAATTATACAACCCGACGCATATCGGGTACTTAAAAGAGATGAAACAATTGAACTTACACATCGTGAGTTTGAACTACTTCACTATCTTTCAAAACATATCGGGCAAGTAATGACGAGGGAGCATCTCCTTCAAACGGTATGGGGTTACGACTATTTCGGGGACGTGCGGACGGTTGATGTGACGATTAGACGATTGCGTGAAAAAATTGAAGATACACCAAGTCATCCAACTTGGATTGTGACAAGACGCGGGGTCGGTTATTACTTAAGAGATCCGGAACAGGACTAAAAAACATGCAGAAAGTCGGTATTTTTCGATCTATTCATGTTAAGTTCGTTCTAATTTATGTGTTGTTAATTATAATGGCCATGCAAATCATTGGGCTCTATTTTGCCAAAGGGCTCGAGCAGACATTAAAAACAAACTTTACAACGTCCGTTGTCGACCACATGAACTTAGTTGAGTTTAGCGTAAGAGAAGAAATGATCAAAGAAAGAACGGCAGATGATCCTTCGCTCATTAAGAGTTTGGAAACCGTCCTTTCGGGTTTTTCACCGGGAGATATAAATGAAATTCGAGTTATTAATTCTAAAAACCTTGTCCTTGCGACATCTTTAGATAACCAGTCAATGGTTGGACAAAAGTCGATGGACGATATTATTAGAAGATCGAACACATCGGAAGCGCCTGACGAGCATATTTACCTCGACCAAAGAACTAGGACACGTGTACTCGTTCTTACAGCTCCAATTATCTCCGGAGAAGAAGTGATAGGAACGCTCTATGTTGAGTCGAACATAGAAAAAGTATTCAAACAGATGGATGAAATTAACCAAATCCTCGCTGGCGGAACAGCGATTTCTTTGACGATCACTATTATTATTGGAATATTTATTGCACAGACGATGACCAGGCCGATAGCAGATATGCGAAGACAAGCTCAAGCAATGGCGAGAGGAAACTTTTCCGGTAAAGTCCGTGTGTATGGAAATGACGAAATTGGTCAACTTGCAATTGCGTTCAACCATCTCACAAATCGTCTCCAAGAGTCACAAGCTACTACAGAAGGAGAGCGGCGAAAACTGGCATCCGTGCTTGAAAATATGACCGATGGTGTAATTGCCACTGATCGTAAAGGCCGTGTAATACTTATTAATGACGCTGCATTACTTATGCTTCGAATGACACAAGACTTGGTGTTGAATCGACCTATTTCTGCGATTCTTGGTGTCGAAACTGAATACACATTCGAAGACCTCACTGAAATGAAGGATTCACTCGTACTCGATTTTAGTACGAGAGAACGTCCGTATGTTTTACGTGCAAGTTTTTCTGTTACCCAAAAAAATACGGGATTTGTGAACGGCTTGATAGCCGTGTTGCATGACAATACTGAACAAGAAAAAATTGATATGGAGAGACGTGAATTTGTATCGAATGTTTCCCATGAGCTACGAACACCACTCACGACGATGCGTAGTTATTTAGAGGCACTAGCTGATGGTGCATGGAAAGACTCTGAAATTGCCCCGTCATTTTTACATGTGACACAAACAGAAACGGAACGGATGATTCGTCTTGTCAATGATTTATTAAAATTGTCAAGAATGGATAGTAGAGATTATGATTTAAACAAAGAGTGGGCAGAATTTAATTACTTTTTCAATTTGATTATTGATCGATTTGAGTTTTCTAAATCGCGAAATGTTCATTTTAGGCGTCATTTACCGTCGGAGGAGTTGTTTGTAGAAATTGATACAGACAAGATGACCCAAGTATTGGATAATATCATCTCGAATGCACTAAAGTATTCTCCAGACGGAGGAGAAGTCAATTTTGGTGTAACTGTTTTTGATAAATACATTCAAGTAATGATTTCGGATGATGGTATGGGTATACCGATGGAAAACGTCAAACGAATTTTCGATCGTTTTTACCGAGCTGAACGGGCTAGATCACGTGCAATGGGTGGGACTGGACTAGGTTTGGCGATTGCCCGGGAAATGATACAAGCGCACGGGGGAGAAATATGGGCAGAAAGTGAAGAAGGAAAAGGAACTATTATTTTCTTCACATTACCATTCGAACCTCAAGAGGATGGTGAATGGGATTGAAGTATATTGAACCGGTTAAATCAGTGGTTTTAATATTATTAGTTTTTATGAGTATTACTCTATCATTTTCCATATGGACGTACACACCAAAATACCCAACAATTGAAGAAGCTACAACAGTTGATGTTTCCATTGCAGATAAAAGAGATGTTGAGGATGTTCTTAAACCGTATAAAATAATATTTAATTTTAAGGAAGGCTTGAAAGGCACAACAGACTTACGGGAAAAGAGTAGCATTGTTGAAGCTTTAAAAAGCTGGGAAATAACGAATATTGGTTTGGCGGATTCAAAGTTTTCGGGAACTAAAGTGAACAAGTTTTTCCATGAAATCAATCGTTTTACTTTATATTTCCATGGAGAAGTTCCACTTCCTGTTTACGACATGGTGCTAAATAAAGAAGCTTCCAATTATCCAGAAACAACGTTTGATCGACTGACTGTTGAATGGAGCCCCGGGGATCCATTATTGAAGGTTCACTTTACAAGTAGCATGAAAGGGATGCGATACACGGGAGAAGTAAAGATTAATGATTTTCAAGACTTTAATCGTTCGGTACTTACAGAGGCCAAGGACTATCTAGACTACAAAGAAATCAATTCCGGAAATTCATCGTTTATAGCGGTACCGACTGAGCCGATTGAAATTGTGCGTAACATATACTATCAAGATGGAGTACTTCCATCGCGTTTTCGTGATGCTTTGTTCAGTGATCCGCATGCCGTTCGCAGGGGACAAATTACAACGACTCGTGAAGAATATCAAGATAACCACGCAATTATGAGTATCGATTCGAAAAGGAAAGTATTGAACTTTGTTCATCCGATAGTCGAAAGTAAAGATAGCGCAATTCCTTCCGTATTACTAAAAAAGACGATAGACTTTGTCAATGAACATGGTGGCTGGACGGATGAATACCGATTTACTTATATGGACCCAAAGTCACGGAAAGTCAAGTTTCAATTATTTGTCCATGATCTTCCCGTTCATAGCGAGATGACTTCAACCGAAATTGAACAAACATGGGGAATTGATCAAGTTTTTCGATATGTGCGTCCGTACTATATGCTTGATTTGACATTCGATTTCGAACCGTTGAAAGTATTGCTTCCTTCGGGTGTCGATGTAGCAAAAGCGCTCATAGAGTCAAAAACTGTTGATTTTAGCACGGTTGAAGCAATTGAGTTAGGTTACTTTTTAAAACATGACACAGAACATGATGCAGAAGAACGATTATTTGTTTTAGAACCGTCTTGGTTTTATTTGATAAAAGGAAAATGGAACCGTTATTCACCCGAAGAATTAGGGGGTGAAAAGATTGGATTGGAATAAAACAAAGACTATTTTCATCATCTTATTTTCAATTTTAAATGTGTTCCTATACTCAGTCTATTTAAAAGCCCATAACGAAACATTAAACGTTCAAACTTTAGGTAAAATGTCTATTGAAGACTCGTTAAAATTGGATAATATTAAGGTTGTAGAGTTACCTGATTACAATGAAGATGCCTATTATGTGTCATCCGAAGTTGCGACAATTACGGAAGAACAAATAAGCAGTCTTGAAAATCAATTCGTCAGTTTAATAAATGACACTGAACTCGTGGTGAAAATGGATAAACCCGTCAGAATTAAAGATTCCAAAGGAAATTATAACCTCAGGGAGTTTCTATTGAAGTATGTCTTGAACGGTGAGGAATACACGCTTTGGAATATTGATGAAGATAAAGAAGAAGCATTATTTTTTCAAATGGTCAATAAAAGTCCAATCTATTTTAATCGGAATGCAATGTTAAGGATTCATTGGAATGAAAGTGGGGAAGTAACGGGCTATGAGCAACGCATGTTTGGGAAATTTGTAAGCTTTAACCGGAAAAAGGATCTACTTACTCCACTTCAAGCAATTAATACGTTAAATAACCGAAACTATTTACAACCAGATTCTAAAGTTATCGAAGTATCGCTAGGCTATTCGACACTTGTTCAACTGACAAAAAACCAAGTGTTTGCCCCGACATGGCGCATTCGTGTAGAATTAAGTGACGAAGAGATTGAAGATTACTTCGTCAATGCGATTGAAGGTAAAGTTATAGAGCTTCAAAGTGAAGAAAAACAAGAGGAACTAAAAGAATTAGAAGATGATGAAGAAGAATAAGGAGATTTAAAAATGCGTTTTAGTGTACTTGCGAGTGGTAGTAGTGGAAATGCAATATATATAGAAAATGATGAACATAATTTTCTTGTTGATGCTGGGCTAAGTGGAAAGAAGATGGAAAGTCTTTTTGAGGAAATTGGTCGTTCGATGAAGCAGCTAGACGGAATTTTTGTGACACATGAACATGGCGACCATATAAAAGGACTTGGTGTAATTGCTAGAAAGTATGGCGTTCCTATTTATGCAAATGAAAAAACATGGCAGGCGATGGACGGCCTTATCGGAAAAGTGCCCCTCGAGCAGCGTTTTCAGTTCGATATGGAAACAGTAAAGTCGTTTGGCCAGCTAGATGTAGAGTCTTTTGCTGTCTCGCATGACTCAGTCGATCCGATGTTTTACACATTCCATCAAAACGGAAGAAAACTAGTCATTATTACGGACACAGGTTATGTAAGTGATCGCATGAAAGGAATCATTCGTGGTGCAGATGCGTTTGTTTTTGAAAGCAATCATGACGTAAGTATGTTGCAGATGGGACGCTACCCGTGGTCTGTTAAACGACGAATTCTCAGCGACGTAGGCCATGTGTCGAATGAGGATGCAGCGGTCGCTATAAGCGAAGTGGTCGATTTGAAGGAAACAAAAATTTATTTATCGCATTTAAGTAAAGATAATAATATGAAAGACCTTGCGCGGATGAGTGTGACACAGACGCTAGAAACGTGTGGCATTGTAACGGGCGAATACGTTCATCTTTTTGATACGGATCCCGACCGGGCAACAGAGCTTGTAACTGTATGACTTCCTGTATAAACCTCGCCTTCGGGTGAGGTTTTTTACATTTTAGGGGAACAGTATTTTGGAAACATAGGAAATAGGGTAAAGTGAAGTACAACATAACTAAGGCAGAAGGGGAGAATCATATGGATGGGATAAACAAAATACCTGATATTAAAGAGCCCGGTCATCATGAAAGTGAACACGAACGAGTAGATTATAAAAAACGAAACGAGAAACCACCGAAGAAAAAGAGTAACTTTATAATGGGACTACTGTTTGGGGTTGTTGTATCAATTGTTATTTGGTTTCTTGTAGATGGTAAAATGGGCGCACCGAAACCTGTTGTGAACGAAGAGAAAACGGCACAAACGGAACGTATATCCATTGATATTAATACGGATGTAACCGAAATAGTGGAGCAAGTTGCGGACACAGTTGTCGGGGTAACTAATTTACAACGAGTCCGTGACATTTGGTCTTCTTCTGAAATGACGGAAGAGACTGGGACGGGTTCGGGAGTCATTTATAAGAAGCAAGGCGGCAAAGCGTATATTGTTTCAAATCATCACGTCGTAGAAGGTGCAGAAGAACTTGATATTACGTTCGATGATGGAACAAAAGTAGAGGGGCGTCTAATCGGTAGCGATATTTGGACGGACTTAGCAGTGATTGAAGTCGATGCAGTAGAAGTTAAAGCCGTTGCCGCATTTGGTGATTCAGACGCCTTAAAACGAGGGGAAACGGTTATGGCAATCGGTAATCCACTCGGTCTTGGTTTTTCAGGTTCTGTAACTGTAGGTGTCGTATCAGGAAAAGATCGTTCGATACCAATCGACTTTAATAATGACGGTCAAGTCGATTGGTATGCAGATGTATTACAAACAGACGCTGCCATTAACCCTGGCAACTCGGGCGGCGCACTTATGAACCTTGCTGGCCAATTAATTGGTATTAATTCGATGAAGATTTCGCAAGAAACGGTAGAAGGTATTGGGCTTGCAATCCCAATCAATTTGGCCATTCCAATTATTGAAAAGCTTGAAAAACACGGTGAAGTGCATCGCCCGACAATGGGTGTTACATTGATTGATTTGTCGACAATACCTGCACAACAACAAAGAGGCTTCTTAAACTTACCGACTACAGTTACAGAAGGAGTAGTTGTAAACGAAGTAATCCGTAATTCTCCCTCACAAATCGCGGGTGTAGAGCAATATGACGTGATTATAGAAATGGATGGGGAAAAGATCAATGATATGATTAGTTTACGCAAACATCTATTTAACGAAAAAGAAATCGGTGATACGATGCGTATGAAAGTGTATCGAGGCAATGAACTTTTGGAAATAGAAATGGTGTTAAAGGATGGAAACTCATTATAATGTAATACTCACCTTATCCACAAGTGGATAAGGTGAGTAACGGCGGACTGTCCGACTCCGTTACTGTTAATTCAACCAATTGTGGATAGATTGAAAAATATGTGAATAAGTTTTTTGAAAAGATAGACGGGAAAAGTGGTGAATAATATAATCATTTATAGCTGTGAAACCCATGTAAACCATGCACTTGATGTTTTTGTAGCAAAACAAGTTAAGTTTCCAATTATGAAAGCGCTATCTGAAAAAGAAAAGTTATCCACATGTTGTACATACTGTACAGAGCCTGCATTGTATGTTGTGGCGAACGAATAATCGGCCCCCTACATGTAGATAAGTATCGTGGATATGTGTATAAGATCGGTTTATAAAAAGAAGAAAAGAGTGGACAACCTGTGAATATTACAATTGTGACAGTCGGTAAATTGAAAGAAAAGTATTTGAAAATGGGCATCGACGAGTATGCTAAACGTTTAGGGGCTTATGCAAAAGTAAGTTTAGTCGAAGTAGCAGATGAAAAAGCACCTGAATCGCTAAGTGAAGCAGATATGGAAATTGTAAAGAAAAAAGAGGCAGATCGCATACTTGCAAAAGTTGGGGCGGATGCCTATGTAATTGCGCTCGTCATTGAAGGAAAGATGAAGACATCTGAGGAACTAGCGGCCGGTATAGAGTCTTTAATGACTTACGGGCGTAGTAAGGTAGTATTTGTTATTGGCGGCTCACTAGGGCTCCATAGTAGCGTAGTAAACAGAGCAGATGAGTTATTGTCGTTTTCAAAAATGACGTTCCCCCACCAAGTGATGAAGTTAATTTTACTCGAGCAAGTGTACAGGGCATTTAAGATTATTAAGAATGAGCCTTATCATAAGTAATTATATACATTAAGCTAATAGTTTTGACATAATCTCCAGCGCAGGCGTCTTTCGTCAATAAAGGGAGAAGACGAACTTCCTCTTTCCATTTTAGCGCTGATATTCCCGCGGGGATTTCGTCTTATTCAACGATTTTCGAAGTGTGCTGAAATAAGGTGTCTCTACTGTTTACATTGATTAGTTCAACCTATATAGGACGCAATTAATTGCAATACAATGGGGTCTTGTATTGAGAATGATCCAGAATACACGTTGCGGCGCTTTATGGATGATGGGCAATCAGCCTGACGGAAAACCACGGTCGGAAAGCGATTGAACTTTATCCTTCTTTGTCTTATAGGTACCTGTGCTCGACATTCCTAGGTATTCAAGCATAAGGCTACAAACAGTTGTATCAGCATCGAATGTGCGTGGATATGGGGAGTCATCACTATATTTGTAGTGAATCTAAAAGTAATTATGACTTTAGAGAAAAAAGGCGATTCGTTCATAATCGAATGAATCGTCTTTTTTGATATGACGTATACTTACAAACTTTAAAAGTATAAGTGGCCTGCGGTAGGTTAGCGAGCTTCGCCGTCAGTCCTGAGACTTCTGCTAACGAAGTCAAGCAAACTACATTGAATTTGTATACGTGTTCATATGTTAATAATATACAATGATATTTAAACTTTTACTATTTACGACAATAAAGTTACGTGTGATTTTATATGAATAATAGCAGAAGGGGTATCTATAAAATTAAATCTGCACTTAAACTATTCATGTATACACAAATAGTTACATTGTATACAAATAAGTAAACTTGTATACGAATAAGTAATAATGTAAACAATAATGTATACATTATTACAAATAAGTACACACTCAATAATTGTAGTTGTGTACATTAATGTATACAAGTTTACTAATTAGTACACATCACTGTAGGCGTGTAATAGATAGGTAGATAGCATTGACCTATTGCCAAAATTCCTATATTGTTCTATTAGTAAGATAAAACAATGGGAAGGATGATTATTTTGACAGAAGCACGCATTGCAGCAATTGACGTTGGAAATGATTCACTAAAAGCACTTTTCGGTAAACTGGAAGTAGAATTCAATATACCGAACGTAATCGCACGGGACGTTGCAGATCGTCCGATTATTGGAATTGAGGAACTAGACAACCAAGAGCCTACTGAAGGCATTCATATTCGTTTGCACTCTCCTACATTAAAGGAAAATAACTCGATTTACCGAGTTGGAAATTTAGCTACGAAAAGCGGGAATTCTACCGAGCTAGATCCAGGTAGTAATAAATCGGAAGAAGATCAAACAATTGTAATGTTGTTGTCGGCATTAGCACTTGACGCAGCAAGAGATGAAAATAAAGGTATTTTTAAACGTTCAAACAATGTAATCGAAGCTACGTATACGTTAGGAACTGGACTTCCGCTTAGGGAAGTAAAAGAAGGGAAAGACGTTGGTTATCGTTCCCAATTACTTGGATCTGTTCACCAAGTTGAATTTTTAGTTACACCTAAATACCAAGGTCTAAAAGTAAATATTAAATTTGATGAAGTAAAAGTCTATCCAGAAGGCTTTGCTGCGTTTATTAACCTTGTGATGGACAATAATTTAAATGTCACTAACAAAGAGTTAATCGATAAACGAATCCTTATTCAAGATATCGGCGGGCTATCGACGGACGTTGCGGTAATTAGGGACCGTAAAGTTGATGATGACAAAGCACAGGGCTTCAATCTAGGCGTTTCAGAGTCTCTTGACGCTATCCGTGAGGAGATATTCTCTAGGCACGGTGTGGAGCTGGACAGCCGTCTAGACGTTGTAGAAATTATTACGAAGAAAAATGATCGAAATCACATTATGGTAAAAGGTAGTCGGACAAGCGTTCACGATATTGTAGATCGTATTCTTTTAGAATTAGCGAAAAAGCAATACCGTCATTTACGTAACGTATGGCAAAGAAACTCCCAATCAGAGATTTGCTACTTCATCGGCGGAGGTTCAATTGTCCTAAAAGAGTATCTTAAAGCGTTGAATAACAGCTTAGATGGTTATAATATCGATTTCTTTGAAGATGAAAAAGAAAGCGTATGGATGATGGCCAATGCGTATTACAAACTAATTTCAGATTTCGCGAGAAAGAATCGACAAGTGAAACCAAGGGAAGATAAGCTGGTCAAAACGAAATAAGGTGATATTTCATGAAAGAAACTGGATTGAAAAGGGGTCAGCCCATTACATTTCGCATTCCATCCGATACGTCAGACCAGACATTAAAGCGTCTGCAAAAGTTGAAGGAAGTCGAAAGAAGAAACTTTTCAAGTAAAATTGCAGAGTTCGTCATTGAAGGCGTGAATGCTTCTTTATTAAAGCATAAAGAAGCAATCGTCGTACCTCTTCCAAAAGGACTAAGTAAAGCGCAGCGGGATTGGTTAAAGCATGAGCACTCTGAAGCCTTATTGGGGAGTATCGTGTATCAGCTAATGTCTAATCCAGTCCGTACTGCGGCTCTTCTTACTTCGTTGAACAGCAACGTGGTGGATATAGAAGATCCTTTGTATCGTCGAGAAGAAGTAGGGGACTCGGAAGACCATGAGCCAATTTGGCAAGCAGATCGTGAAGATGAACGAACTGAAGTTGAAGTCGAAGTCGACTTGAAAGATATCGATTTGGATGCTGGTTTAGATGACTTTGATTGGGAAACAGTGAGGAAAGAGACGAGCTCGTCTACCGAGGAAGATGTAGATGAAGTGGATCCGCTTGCTGACTTTCTCGCCCAGATGAACAAATAACTTGTACTCGATTTTACACCTTTTCAGAAATTAAACATAAATAGGCTATCTTCCTCCAAGTTATATTGGAGGAAGATAGCCTATTTTTTCATGAACTGCTTATCGTTTATTTTGTGAAGTTATCGAAATAACCTTGTATAAAGACAATCGGTGTACCTTTGTCGCCGCTACCTGAAGTTAAGTCGGCTAAAGAACCGATTAGATCAGTTAGTTTCCGTGGTGTTGTTCCTTGGGATTCAATGGATTCGACTTGGTTGTCTTCTCTGTTATCAATGAACTCGGAAATGGCTTGTTTAAGTTCATCGCCTCTTAAGTCAGCAAAGTTGTTATCCGCAAGATATTTTAGCTTTACTTCGTTAGGAGTACCATTGAGTCCGGATGTGTAAGCTGGGGATACAACCGGATCGGCCAATTCCCAAATCTTACCGACCGGGTCTTTGAATGCACCGTCGCCGTAAACCATAACTTCTACATCTTTTCCAGTCTTCTCTTTGAGCATTAGCTGGATTTTATCGACGACGGGTTGACAATTGCGCGGGAAAAGCTTCATGCCGTCATCTGTTGCCGTGTTTGATCCTAGAAGGCCAAATTCTTCGTTATAGCCACTGCCGTCAATCGATTCAGTTAAAATATCATCAAGGCTATAAACTTTTTCTGCGCCATTTGCTCTTAAAATCTTCTTCGTTCTATGTCTTGAATGCACATCACAAGCCAGCACACTTTTTGTATACTCTAAAATCGTTTTAGGGTTATTGGAGAAAATGACTTCACATTCAACGCCAGCTTCTTTTGCCAATGACTTATAGTAATCAATGTAGTCAATACCCGTAAAGGCATGTTTATTAAAGCCGAATAAGTCACGGAATTGTTTTTCAGTTAAGACGTCTATCCATGGGTTAATACCTTTTTCATCGAGCATGTCGAGGTCGACTAAGTGGTTTCCAACTTCGTCTGCTGGGTAGCTAAGCATAATGACAATTTTTTTAGCACCTTTTGCAATACCACGTAGGCAGTTCCCGAAACGATTCCGACTTAGGATAGGGAATATAACGCCAATTGTATCGTCACCAAATTTTGAATGAATGTCTTTCGCGATTTGGTCGGTTGTTGCGTAATTACCTTGCGCCCTAGCGACAATCGATTCTGTAATTGCAACGATATCTTTGTCAAGAATTTGTAAGCCTTCAACTTCTGAAGCTTTGAGTACGCTATCTACAACGATTTCCTCGATATTGTCTCCTTCGTTAATGATTGGGCAACGAAGACCTCTAGCAACTGTTCCAACTACTCTTTCCAATAAAATCGCTCCTTAATAAATATAAAGTGTCTTTATATGATCTAATTATATACTTGTAATATACACCACTTTAGTGGTATAAGTAAAATTAATGTATTGAATGGTAGACATAAGAGGTGCTTATATGGTTAGTAAATTAGATTTGTATAAAGTATTTTGTACAGTAGGAAAAAGTGAAAGTTTCTCCAAAGCAGCAAAAGATCTATATATGACGCAATCGGCCGTGAGCCAATCAATCATGCAGCTAGAGAAAGAATTAGATATACGACTTTTTAATCGAACGTCTAGAGGGGTATCTTTAACGCAAGAGGGAGTACTTTTATTTGAATACGCCAACTCCGCGATTAACTTGCTTCACGTAGGGGAAGAAAAGATTTTAGAGTTCAAGAATTTAACAGCGGGTGAATTAAAGATAGGCGTGGGAGACACGATTTCTCGGTATTTTTTACTGCCTTATTTAGAGTACTTTCATAATAATTACCCGAATATCAAGTTTAAGATTGTAAATGGTACAACATTGGAGCTTTGTTCAATCCTGAAATCAGGGGCGGTCGATATTGTAGTTTGTAATTTTCCGCTCGTCGATCCCGCGCTAGAAATGCGACCATGCATCGATATTCAAGATATTTTTGTTTGTGGAGAAAAGTATAAAAGCATATTATCCAAACCGTTGCATCTGGATGAGCTAGTAAAGTTGCCGTTAATATTTCTTGAACGCAAATCCAATTCTAGAAGGTATGTAGAGGACTATATGATCTCCAAAGGTGTTAAAATTTCACCCGAGTTCGAGTTAGGTTCACATGATTTATTATTGGAATTTGCAAAGATAAACTTAGGTATTGCATGTGTAACAGAAGACTTTTCTAGGGAGTATTTAGACAAGGGATTAGTCGCTAAAGTACCATTAGTTGAAGAAGTCCCTAAAAGAAATATTGGTGTATGTTTCTTGAAAAGTGTGCCTTTGTCACGGGCTGCAACGAAATTCGTTGAAATCGTGGAAAATAGAAAGTTCTAAAAAACCTTTCAAATGGATTGGTGAACATAAGTGGAGGAACGACTATGAGGTTGAATCAATTTATTAGCTCATCGGGATTTTGTTCAAGAAGACGGGCAGATTTGTTTATTAAAGAACAGAAAGTGACGGTAAATGGACAAATCATTAAACTTGGCCATGTGATAAATAAAGGAGATCGTGTAGAGGTCGACGGGCAACTCATATTGGCGAAAGAAAACGATATTTATATTATGCTCAATAAACCGCCTGGTGTGACGTGTACGACAGCAAGCCACATAGAAGGAAATATTATTGACTTCGTCAATTACCCGGAACAAATTTTCCCGGTCGGCCGGCTCGATAAACAATCAGAAGGACTTATCCTGCTGACGGATGACGGTAGCATTGTCAATGCACTTTTAAGGGAAGAAAACAATCAGGAAAAAGATTATATTGTAACGGTTGATAAAAAAGTTACCGAGGGATTTATAGAAAGTATGTCCGCGGGCGTAGACATTTATAATCCGAGAAAAAAACAAAATACGATGACCAAACGGTGTAAGGTCGTACAAATAGATGATTACTCCTTTAAAATTACATTATCGCAAGGCTTAAATCGTCAAATTAGACGCATGTGCAGACGTTTCCAATATACGGTTACTAAGCTACAGCGGGTGCGTATTAAGAATATTTCACTCGGGCAATTAGAAGTCGGTTGTTGGCGTTATTTATCGGATGAAGAAGTAAAGGGATTGAAAGAATAAAGTGGGTTATTATAGAAGCACATGTTTAGCTTAAAAAATGTATTAAAAAAGTGGAAAGGCTAATCCTAATTTATTCGGGATGTAGCTTTTTTGTTTCGGGGTAAATTTCACTTTACTTCAATGAAATAGTTTGTTAAAATTCCGAAGGTCGCATATTGAAAAGGGATTATAATGATGCAATTGTATGCATTTTCTTAATAGTTTTTCTGTATGGAAATAATAAGTTATAGAGGTGGAATAAATGAATTTACTGTGGGGACTTTTCGGCATGGTTGTTGTGCTCGGTATCGCATTTCTTTTATCAAATGCGAAAAGGTCTATAAATTACAGAACGATCGTAATCGGTTTAGCAATTCAAGTTTCTTTTGCGTTTATTGTATTGAAGTGGGAAGCAGGAAGGTCAGCATTAAAATGGGTTTCCGGGAAAGTGCAAAATGTAATTGATTATGCAGGTGAAGGCATTGGATTTGTGTTTGGACCTGCCGCGGATACAGAGAAGTTTGGTTTTGTCTTTGCCTTTCAAGTGTTGACAATCATTATTTTCTTTTCTGCTTTGATTTCAGTATTGTATTATCTTGGGATTATGCAGTGGTTTATTAAGTTAATTGGCGGGGCATTGTCGAAACTTCTTGGAACGAGTAAAGCGGAGTCAATGTCGGCGGCTGCAAATATATTTGTTGGTCAAACGGAAGCACCACTTGTCATCCGTCCATTTTTAGCAAATATGACTAAATCCGAACTATTTGCAGTTATGACGGGTGGCCTTGCTTCTATTGCAGGTTCTGTCCTAGCCGGCTATGCGCTTTTAGGTGTACCTCTTGAATATTTGCTCGCAGCAAGCTTCATGGCAGCACCAGCGGGATTAGTAATTGCGAAGCTAATGATCCCCGAGCAAGAAGAGTCAGGCGTCACTGATTTTGAAATGGGAAGAGACGATTCCTCTGTAAACGTCATTGATGCGGCGGCACGTGGTGCAAGTGACGGGTTAAAACTCGCATTAAACGTAGGGGCAATGTTACTTGCATTTATTGCATTAATTGCTTTAGTAAACGGGATGTTAGGCGGCATTGCGGGATGGTTTGGATTTAAATCCGTTACCCTTGAAGGCATTTTGGGTGTTTTGTTTTCTCCGCTTGCGTTTGCAATTGGCGTACCATGGGCGGAAGCCGTTACGGCAGGTAGTTTTATCGGGCAAAAACTTGTGTTAAACGAATTTGTCGCATATGCGGCATTTACACTTGAGATGGCCTCATTAACGCCTAAAACGGTCATTATTGTAAGTTTTGCACTATGCGGGTTCGCCAACTTAAGTTCATTGGCGATTCTTTTAGGTGGATTAGGTGAACTAGCACCAAGCAGACGCCCAGATATCGCAAGGTTAGGTATTCGAGCGGTCGCTGGTGGAATGCTCGCTTCATTATTAAGTGCGGCAATTGCGGGGATGTTTATTTAACTTGAAGAATGGGTTGTCCAAAAAGACCGAAAATCGCCAGAAATAATAATCGTAAAAAACAAGCGAAGGAAAGCGTGATTTTCCTTCGCTTGTTCTATTATAGCAACTTATTGGACAACCCCTTTTTCTTATAAAGCTATACGGTAAAGTAATAATATGAACGGTGCGAAATATAAAAATGGAGGACTACTTATGACACGATTAACGAATCATTTATTGGTGATTTCTTTTGATTGTTTATCATCGCTAGATTTTCCAATGTTGGAGGAGCTGCCGAATTTTAAGGAACTATTTAACGATGCGTCAATTTGTAGAAATGTCGAGACGATTTATCCCTCGGCTACTTACCCATGTCATACGAGTATCCTCACTGGAAATTATCCGAATCGGCACGGGATTACGTCAAATACGTTACTTCAACCTGGAAGCCTGTCCCCCGACTGGTATTGGCACCGTCGTCATGTGAAAGGGACGACGGTGTACGATGAGGCGAAAAAAGCGGGCATGTCCACAGCGGCCTTGCTGTGGCCTGTGACAGCGGGAGCGAAAATTGATTATCATATGCCAGAGATTTTTGCGAATAGACCGTGGCACAACCAACTCGCAGTGTCATTCATGAACGGTAGCAAGCTTTACCAGTTGGAAATGAATAAACAATTTGGTCACCTTCGAAATGGCATACGGCAACCGAAACTTGATGATTTTGTTACCGAATCAACGGTTTACACAATTCAAACGAAAAAACCAGACCTAACGCTTGTTCATCTCGTAGATTTAGATTTCCAGCGACATATTCATGGGTTTTCATCTTCTGAGGCGCATGAGGCAATTTATCGTCATGATGTGCGACTCGGAAAGATTATAGCGGCACTTAAGGAAAGTGGAATGTACGAACAGTCTACGATTGTTGTTCTTGGGGATCATAGTGCGTTGGATCATGCGAAAGCGGTGAAATTGAATGTCTTGCTTAGGGAAAGCGGTTTAATTGAATTGAATGCGCGTGGAAAAGTGAAGAGTTGGAAAGCATTTTGCAAAAGTAATGATGGTTCAGCATATATTTATTTGAAAGATAAGAGTGATGTACGAACGAGGGAACGTGTGAAAGCTTTGCTTCATTCACTTTCTATTAATAAAGAGAATGGTATCGAGTTTGTATTGGATAGTGTCGAGGCGGGTTTGCGTGGTGCGGATGAGCAAGCAGATTTTATGTTGGAAGCGGACCGAGGTTTTTATTTCACCGAACATCTAGACGGAGAGGCGATTGACGTCATTACGGCAGAAGATGTAAAGGCGGGTAAATACACATGTGCAACGCATGGGTATTCGCCGGAAAAAGAGGATTATTCGACAATCTTTATTGCGAAAGGGAAAGGTATTAAGCCAAATGTAGAAATTGAGTCAATGAAGTTGATAGATGAAGGACCAACGTTTGCACGATTACTAGGACTTGACCTTGGGCAGACGGATGGCAGAGTGGTTAAAGAGTTTCTTGAATATTAGTTTTTAGAATTTTGGATATAATTGAATTTGGTTTGTTGTACACTAGAGATAAGTAGTGTAAAAGGGGGTAATGAATTGAGGAAGTTTAGCAAAACGGAGAACAGTTGGATGGTGTATGACTGGGCAAATTCTGCGTACTCAATCATTATAACAACCGCGGTCTTTCCTATTTTTTATAAATCTGTTGCGACAAGCGCGGGCGTAGATAATGCGGACTCGACTGCATATTTGGGGTATGCGGTTGCAGCGGCAACGTTTATATTGGCGATGATTGGACCTATTTTGGGGGCCATTGCGGATTACGAAGGATTAAAAAAGAAGTTTTTCTTTTTCTTTTTTGCAGTAGGTTCATTGTCGACGCTATCACTGGCATTTGTACCTGATGGAAATTGGATTTTATTATTAATTATTTATACCGTTACTGCGGTTGGTTTTCACGGAGCAAATATATTTTACGATGCATTTCTTGTGGATGTAACACGACCCGGGAAGATGGATCAGGTTTCAGCTAGAGGTTTTGGACTTGGGTATATCGGAAGTACGATTCCTTTTATTATTAGCATTGCCATCATTTTATTGTCGGATACGGGAGTAATTCCGCTTTCAATGACGTTTTCCACTAAACTTGCGTTTATCATTACAGCTATCTGGTGGATAGCTTTCACGGTTCCAATGCTAAAACATGTTGTCCAAATTCACTCGATTCCACGTGAATCGAGCATTGTTGCGGGGAGTTTTAGAAGACTTAAAGCCACATTTAAAGATATTCGTAAATATAAGCATGTGTTTTTATTTTTAATCGCGTATTTCTTTTATATTGACGGTGTTGGAACAATTATTTCGATGTCTACAGCGTATGGGACTGATTTAGGAATTAGTGCGACGACGCTTCTTATAATTCTTTTCGTCACGCAAGTAGTCGCGGCACCATTTGCGATTATTTACGGACGACTATCTCAAAGATTTACGGGGAAAAAAATGTTGTACGTCGGAATTTGTGTCTATATTATCGTTTGTATTTACGCATTTTTCATGAAAACGGAAACAGACTTTTGGATTCTTGCGATGCTCGTTGCGACATCCCAAGGTGGTATTCAAGCACTAAGTCGTTCATACTTTGCGAAATTGGTCCCGAAAGAAAAGTCGAATGAATTTTTTGGGTTTTATAATATTTTTGGGAAGTTCGCGTCTGTTATGGGACCTTTGTTGGTCGGTGTAACCGCACAGGTAACAGGCAATACATCATACGGTGTGTTCAGTCTCGTTATTTTGTTCATCATTGGAATAATTGTTTTAAAGTTTGTTCCTGAGCCAGATGTAAAACGAGTATGATAAAATAAAAAGCGAGGTGCACATATAAATGCGCATCCTCGCTTTAGTTGTGTGGGTTTCTGTAGCTCATTCACTTTTTTCAATGTGGTCGATGTGTAGTATTCGGAAGCCGCCTTTTTCGAGTTTTTCTTTTAGTCTTGTTATATCATCTTCTGTTTTACCATTTTCAAGGGTAATAACAACTCGTCTGGCGATGACGGATCCATTATCTAGTGTGAACATCCCTTCAATGTTTTCACCACGAAGCGTTTTTGTTAGCTTTTCAATCATTCCTTTTGCCTCAATAGAAGAAAGTGTGATATTTATGCCTCCGGTAGTTAGACCAAAAGCATCTCCTAATACACTCTCCACTTTGTTATGCGTTAAGATTCCAATAAGTTTTCCATTCTCAACAACGCTTACAAAAGGCAATGCTTTAATTTCCACTAATGCATTTAAGAACGAGGATTGTTGGGCTATAAAGATATCCTTATGTTCTAATAAGTGATCGATATTGGCATCCCTATCACCGTCATTTTCATAAAGATCTTCCATTAAGTGAACTTTATAAATCATCCCTTTGTATAACCCGTCATTATCGATAACAGGAATGCATCGATATCCACTTTCTTTGATGAAATCCAATACTTCAGCTACGCTTTGATCATTTTTCACTGTAACCACGTTTTGGATATCTAAATACAGGTCTCGTACAAACATAAAATTTCCTCCTAGTAAATAATGTTATCTAAATTTTTAGATTACTGTACTACTTTATTATAATAGAGATGGTTGGATATAACAATACAAGCTGGCTTTACTAGTCTATAAAAATGAAAAGGGGTTTCTATTATGGAAAGTTTGACAATAGGGTCATTGTTGGATGTTATGGGGGAGTTGTTTTCCGATGAAATATCAATTGCGGTCGCGAATACGACCGAATATGTTTATTATCAACCGAGTAAGCGAATCGACTTGAAAATTAGGCCGGGAGATTTGCTAAAGGAAGGCACAATCGCATATAAAGCAATCGCTGATAACCAAAAAGTATCAGAGTTTATTAACCGCGACGTATTTGGCGTGCCTTATCATGGAATGGCGGTTCCTTTTCAACATGAAGGAAAGCTTCAAGGGTGCGTCTTGGCCATTTCCCCCGCATTTACAGATGGCAAATCAGTAGTGACTATAAAAACAAATGATGGATGGATTCCTACACCTTTTTCGGATGTGAAATACATAGAAGTGAAAGATCGGAAAACGCATGTCTATGCAAAAGAACTTTCTGGTACACATAAAAATACGTTGCAGGAATTTGAATATATATTGCCCAGGGAATTATTTGTACGATGTCACCGTTCTTTTATCGTGAATGTGCATCATATTCGTGAAATATACCCAGATACACACTCGACATTTGTCTTGGCAATGGACGATCAAACGAGAATACCTGTTAGTCAATCGTATTCAAGTTATTTTCGTCGATTACTGGACTTTTGAGATTACTGCTTTACGCATCGTTTCTTCTGCTTTAACCGGAAATTCCTTATTTAGTCCACTTATTCTCATTCGTACAAGTTCATCAGATAGAGTTAACTAAAAGTTATGAAAAGGGGAATGAGAAAATGGACAACGCTATTAATCGAATTAAACATGTGAGGTTGAAAGACTTAGTTGTTACACCAGAAGAAGCGGCATCTTGGATTCAAGACGGGATGACACTAGGCTTAAGCGGTTTTACACGTGCCGGAGATGTAAAGGCGGTTCCGTTGGCATTAGTAAAACGTGCGAAAACAGAAAGCTTTAAAGTAAACGTGTTTACGGGTGCATCGCTTGGATCGGATATCGATCGACTGTTTGCCGAGTCAGGAATTGTACATAAACGTTTACCTTTCCAAGCAGATCCTACGATGAGAAAAAAGATTAATGAAGGTGAACATTTATTCGTAGACCATCATCTTTCACATACGGCAGAACTGATTCGGGCAGAGGTTATTGAGCCTATCGATTTCGCTATATTGGAAGCGGTTTCAGTTACGGAAGATGGAATGATTATTCCGACGACGTCGGTTGGGAATTCATTGACGTTTGCACAGCATGCCAAATCAATTATTATTGAAATAAATATGGCGCAATCTCCACAACTTGAAGGGTTGCATGATCTATTTGCGCCCGGAAAACAAGGTGAACGGGAGCCTATTCAATTAACGAAAGTGGATGACCGAATTGGTACGACGGGTATTCCGATTGACGTAAGTAAAGTGAAGGGAATTGTCTTCACGAACCAACTCGATTCTCCGTCTACAATCGAGTTACCGGACGCGGAAACAGAAATCATGGCTGAACATCTATTAACATTCCTACGCACCGAAGTTCAAGTGGGTCGCTTAACAGAAAATCTTGCCCCGTTACAGTCTGGGATTGGATCTGTTGCGAATGCGGTTCTTCACGGTATGGTAAATTCTGAGTTTGAAAATCTGGAAGTATATTCGGAAGTGTTACAGGATGCGGTGTTTGATTTGATTGACGCTGGAAAAGTTCGATTTGCTTCTTGCGCTTCTATTACGTTGTCGGAAGAGAAGATGGATCAAGTGTTTAATAACTTTGAGAAGTACAAAGATAAGCTTATTATGCGTCCACAGGAAATATCGAATCACCCAGAAATCATCCGTCGTTTGGGACTTATCTCTATTAATACGGCGCTTGAGTTGGATATTTACGGCAACGTCAATTCGACGCATGTACTGGGGACTAAAATGATGAATGGGATTGGTGGATCAGGCGATTTTGCACGAAACGCGCGTCTAGCTATATTTGTTACGAAATCTGTTGCAAAAGGTGGAGACATATCAAGTATTGTTCCATTCGTATCTCACGTCGATCACACAGAACACGATGTGGACGTGATTGTAACGGAGCAAGGTTATGCGGACTTACGAGGATTGGCTCCGAGGGAACGTGTAGGGCTTATTATCGAGCGTTGTGCGCATCCGATGTATCGTGAGCAATTACGTGAGTATTACCGTGAAGCACTTGAAAGAGGTGGCCAGACACCACATGTGATGGAAAAAGCATTCTCATGGCATACGAACTTTGCTGAGCATGGCACGATGCTGGAACGTGTCGCGGAACTCGTATAATGAAATGAAAAAGAGCAGAAACGGATTTAATCGCTTCTGCTCTTTTTATTATTCCTTTTTATGACGCTTACATTCCAAGTGGTATAGTTATTTACAATATAGGCACAGACGGGGGGAAACATATGAGGAGGAGGCACTATTTAACAATTATCTTTTTCGTAGTTATTTTATCCGCTACATTGTTTTCTTATTCACTTTATCAAAATCGGACAAAAGATGATCTCTTAATACACGATGTTAGCCGCCTATTTCCGGCATATGTAAAAGAAATTGTGCAAGGTCGGGAAGAAGAGGCATTGATTGCGGCGGTTAAAATAGCAAGAGACAAGGATTTGAAGATTTCGATTGCCGGCTCGAAACATAGTCAAGGTGGCCATGCCTTTTACAAAGATTCAGTATGGCTTGATATGAGCACTTACAACAAAATATTGGAATTAGATGAAGACAGGAAAACAATTACAGTCCAAAGTGGGACGACGTGGAAGCAAATTCAAGACTTTATTAATCCGTATGGGTTGTCCATAAAAGTTATGCAGTCATCCAATATATTCACCGTTGGAGGTTCGTTGAGTTCCAATGTACACGGGCGTGATCCGAAGTATGGAACAATTATTGAAACAATCGACTCCTTTCGGTTATTGACAGCTGATGGACATATAAAAAAAGTGAGTCGAACGGAAAATGAGGAACTCTTTCCGCTTGTTATTGGGGGATACGGTCTTTTCGGTGTGATTTTAGACGTCACTATTCAATTAACGGATGATGTTTTATATGTTTCAGAAATAGAGAAAATCGATTATAAAAAGTACCCTGATTATTTCGCGGAAAATATTTTATCAGACGATGCGACGGGCTTACATTATGCGAGATTGTCCATTACACCCAATTCTCTTTTTGATGAAATGTATATGACAACATTCAAAGTGTTGGAAGACGGAAGTGAATTGTATCCTACGAACGAGGAGTACAAGGAACTGACGACGCTTCAAAATGAGAAAAGTGTTAAAAGAAATAAGTTTTTATTTGATTTATCTCGCAAGTACGATTGGGGAAAAAACTTAAGTTGGTATATACAGAACAAGTTTCATGTAGAAAAAAATGTGGGGAAAATTACGTCTCGAAATAATACGATGAGGCCCCTTGTAGAGTTTTTGGAGTATGACGCGTCGAACAAGACGGATATTTTACAAGAATACTTTATTCCAACGGCGCATTTCGCACATTTTGTAGATGAATTAAGATTGATTGTCGAAGAGGAAGAATTGAATCTGCTAAATGCAACGATTCGATACACGAAAGCGACAGACGAAGGCTTTTTGACTTATGCAAACGAAGATACATTTGCTTTCGTTCTTACGTTCAATCACCCCCTTACAGAAAAAGGAATCGCTCATATGGAGCAAGCAACACGTAAAATTATTGATTCTGCGTTATCGCTGAATGGTACCTATTATTTAACGTATCAATTGTTTGCTAATCAACAGCAAATCCGTGGGACCTATCCGAATATAGATGACTTTTTTGAAAAAAAGAGGTTGATTGATCCAGATGAGCGGTTTATGAATAGTTTTTATGAGAAGTACAATCAAAATGGATCTTAAACAACTTGTTTGTCATGCGAATTGAAGAAGGCGGTGTAGGATTGACTGTTTTTATATTTGTTACGATTATTTTGGTTGCGTCTGTTTTACAGACGAGTACCGGCTTTGGATTTTCGATTGTGGCAACACCATTTTTACTTATGATATTTGAGCCAAATGAAGCAATTCAAATTAATTTAGTGTTGTCTTTAGTTATTTCGGCCGCACTCATTAAAAAAGCATATAAAGACGTGGATAAGGGCGTATTGAGACGATTTATTGTCGGAAGTTTGCCCGGTTTGCCAATCGGGATTCTCATTTTTCTTATGGCAAATGCAAGTCATCTGAAAACTGGAATGGGGCTTGTCATTTTGACGTTAACATTTCTCTTAATGGCGAACTTTCGTTTGAAAAAAACGAAACGAAAAGACGTCATTGTTGGGGGGATATCGGGTACGTTAACGACAGGGATAGGTATGCCGGGACCACCCATTTTACTTTACTTTTCCGGGACGGACACGCAAAAAGAACGTTTACGTGCGACAGCTTTTGCTTTTTATCTTTATATTTACCCGATTAGTCTTCTTATTCAAGTTGTCTTTGCGGGAACGAGTAAAACAGTCTGGACATCAATTGGACTAGCGTTGCCCCTTGTAGGAATTGGCCTTTATTTTGGACAGCTTCTGTTCAAACATATTAATCAGAAGTACTTCAGGATTTTTACATACACTGCGTTATTGTTTACCGGAATTTATTTGTTGTTTCCATAAATGGTTTTGTGATTATTGTAGTTCCTTTCCCTATGAAAACATGTTTTTAGTCTTAAACCCCACATGTTGACCATACTATACATCATGCAAGAAAATGGAGTATTGGGAGGTTTGAAGGCGTTGAAACGAAAGGGTTTAGTGAATTCATTAGTTGTACTTTTACTTATTGTATTGTTGGCAATCATTCCGTTTGGAAAGAAACAATTAGAGCACCCTGTAATTGCATCTAATAACGATGCAGAACTTGTAGGTGAAATCAATAAACTATTGACTGACCCAAGAGTGCAAGGGGCGACAACAAGTGTAAGCATCCGACAAGCATCGAATGGTGAAGTGATCTATTCAGAGTTGGGCGATACACGAGTCCATCCAGCATCTGTCATGAAGCTATTTACAGGCACAGCTGCACTTGAGACATTGGGACAAGATTATCGATTTCAAACTGAAGTATATACGGACGGAAAGATAAAAAAGGGCGTTCTTCATGGAAATCTTTATTTGCGCGGAAAAGGAGATCCGACGGTGACCAATACGGTTTTAACGGCACTCGCATCGGACTTAAAAGGACAAGGGATTCATGCGATTAACGGCAATGTCTATGGAGACGACACATGGTATGACGATGTGCGCCTGTCCCAAGATTTAAACTGGTCAGACGAGCCGTATTATACAGGTTCACAAGTATCAGCGTTAACGTTTGCTCCAAACGGCGACTATGACGCGGGAACGGTCATTGTGGAAGTAAATCCTGAACGTAAAGCAGGTAAGCCGGGAATCGTTCGTATGGTGCCGGAGAATAACTATATGAAAATCATAAATAAGACCGAAACTGTTGCGAAAAAGGGTGATAAAAATATTGCGGTTGAACGGTTACACGGTTCCAATACACTCGTTGTGTCTGGAACAATTCCGCTCACCTCAAAAAAAACACGTACGTGGGCATCTGTTTGGGAGCCAACAGACTACACGATCCGTCTATTTGTCAACGCGCTTCAAAATCAAAAGATCACATTCGCTTCCGAGCCTGAAATGGAACGAGGTATAGTTCCTAAAGATGCGACCCAACTCGTTATGAAGCAGTCCATGCCGCTAAAAGATTTGTTCATTCCTTTTATGAAGTTAAGCAACAACGGGCACGGTGAAGTGCTCGTTAAAGAAATGGGTAAAGCGATAGGCGGCACGGGCAGTTGGGATAAAGGGCTCGCCGTTATGGAAGGTACTCTCGCAGATTTTGGCGTCGATACGAAGACGATGCTGCTTCGTGATGGTTCGGGCATGTCTCATAAAAACCTTGTCACCACGAACGAAGTGACGAAACTACTTTATATTGCGCAGACAAAGTCCTGGTACCCCGCATTCTTGGATTCACTTCCAGTTGCGGGGGCCGACGAACGCTTTATAGGCGGAACACTGCGTAAACGGATGAAAGGAACAGCGGCAGAAGGTAATGTATTGGCGAAAACAGGGACGCTTAATGGGGTGACTGCTTTGTCAGGCTATGTAACAACGAAAAGTAATGAAACCCTTATTTTTTCCGTTATCGTTAACAATCATTTGAATGATACGACGTACGAAGTCTTGGATCAAATCGCTATTGCGTTAGCGAATTACAACCCGGTTAGACAATAAAAGAACCTGTTTCACACTGGTATGCAGTGTGAAACAGGTTCTTTCAACGTTTTGGTTCATAATTAAGCATTTTAAACATTTGAGACAATTCATCATCAGTCAAATCGCGCCATTTACCGTTGGGCAGATTGCCAAGGTGAATGTTCATTATGCGTGTCCGTTGCAGTTTTCGAACACTATATCCGAGTGTTGAACACATGCGACGAATTTGGCGGTTTAACCCTTGTGTAAGTGTGATGTTGAACTTGCGAGGTCCTAGTTGTTTTACTTTACACGGTTTTGTCGTCGTTCCTAAAATGTCGACGCCAGATTCCATTTCGCGAATGAATGACCCCGTAATTGGTCGATCGACGGTTACGATGTATTCCTTTTCATGACCGTGTTCTTCACGTAAAATTTCATTGACAATGTCGCCATCATTCGTCAAAAGTAGAAGTCCGTCTGAATCTTTGTCAAGTCTTCCGATATGGAAAATCCGAAGGGGATGATTCACAAAGTCCACGACGTTTCCTTCAATGTGACGCTCTGTCGTACTTGTAATACCGACGGGTTTATTGAGGACGATATAAACGAGTTGGTCTTCTGTTTTCACTCGATTACCGTCTACTAAAACTTCATCACTATCGCTTACACGACTGCCTAATTCGGCAAGCTGTCCATTAATGACTACGCGTCCGTCCGCAATCCATTTGTCAGCCCCGCGCCTTGAAACAATGCCCGCTTCGCTTAAATATTTATTAATTCTCATCAAGATCACCTGCTTTTATTAATGTTTCAAGTATACAGTATTTGAAAACAAACGACTAAATGTAACTATTATATAGGTTGAACTAAAGATTTTAACCTGGAAGTTCAATGATGCTTGCTTTACGGAGCCGTTGATTTCCGTTGCGAGCGGACGCTTTCCGCGGGCGGTCCGTGAGCCTCCTCGTCGCAAGCTCCTGCGGGGTCTTACCTGGACGCGCTTTTGCCGCTGGAGTCGCCGCTCTCCACTACAATCAACTAGGTGGCATATTCTTTAGTTCAGCCTGTATAGATAGGTTGAACTTATTATTTTCACATAATCTCCAGCGAAGGCGACTACTGGGGTAGCCGAAGCAATGAAACTAAAGAGGGATACAGTTCAATCCCTCCCTAGCGACAAGCATTGTTAGCCGAACTCTTTAATTCAATCTATCTAAGTAGGTATACATAGAAATTATTCGATTCGTGGACTATGTAGCCAAGTGACAAATTGCCCAAATCGAACGGCGAATGGCAGGACGATTAATGAGGAGAGTGTGTTAAAAAGAATGCTTGCATAGACCAGTTGTACATCGGGTTGATGGGCCATTAACCTGCTGACGTCTGCCAAATGGGTTATGAAAGGCAAGCATAGAACCGCTCCGCCAACATTTAGCCAAACATGTGCAAAGGCAGTGAGTCTCGCTTCTTTACCGCCCCCGATACTTGCCAATAATCCAGTGACACATGTCCCGATGTTGGCTCCTAACATAATAATAATGGCTATTTCTAAAGGGAAAATACCAGCGTTTAAAAAACTCATTGCAATCCCTGTTACGACGGTACTTGATTGAATAATAGCTGTAATGAGTACTCCTATAAAAAAAGCATATAGAATATGTTGATCAAGTAAAAGTAACATTTGTTTCATTACTGGCGTATTCGTCAAAGGCGTAGCGAGTTTTTCAAACCCTGACATTGCACCAAAAATGCCCCCAAATCCGATTAGAACAAAGCCGGTGCTTTTAATCCATACGATTTTAAAAATAAGACAACAAAGTCCAGCTACAATCAATGGAATGACTAAACCCGATAAATTGAAAGAAATAAGACCTAACGTTAACGTAGTGCCAATATTGGTTCCTAAAATAATCCCAATCGTTTGCGGAAACAGTAGTAATCTAGTAGAAACAAAGCCAATGGTGATGATCATAACGGCCGAACTACTTTGTAAAATGCTCGTCATGACGATCCCCGAAAACATCCCTTTAGTAGGTGTATTTGTTACTTTCTTTAACCATTGCTCCATTCTCCTTCCAGAAATATTAAAAAGTCCGATACGCATCCACGATATACCTAGTAAGAAGATAACGACTAAAATAATAAAAGCACCCAAAAAAAGCAAGCCATTCACCTCTAAGGCTAGTCTATGGTTTTTGTCATTGAAAGATTCTTACGCTCTCCTTATCGTAAACAGAAAAGGTTGACAATTCATAGTTTGCGTATTATGATAAGGACAATATTTTTATTTAAAGACGGGCAGAAGATATCGATAGCGGTATCGCCCACGGAATAGACGAGATGAGCATAGTTGAGAAATTATTGAATAAGAAGAGTAGCAATGATTTGCGAGAATAGAGAGTCAGTGCGTGGTGAAAACTGATTCGCGGTCTTTGTGAATGGACTTATGAGAGCCTCCTTGAAGAACTTATTTAAGGCGGACGTTGATCCCACGTTATGGGATGTACCTTAAATGGTACGCTAAGTGGAAGCAGAAATGCTTCAATTTGAGGTGGCAACGCGGTAAATTCCGTCCTCTGCAATCGGACAGTTCTGTCCTGTTGCAGGGGGCTTTTTTTAATTCCATAAAACGGTTGAGGCGAGGAGAGTTCAGATGAAGAACGAAAATACGGGTTTACGAACGATGATGAAAAAATTAGACGGTGATTCTTTAACACCGATATTGATATTTAGACGAATGAAAGGCAAGCAAAAGTTTTTACTTGAAAGTAGCTCCATGCATGAAGGTTCGGGACGCTATTCGTTCATGGGAATGGATCCACGAAAATCGTACAGTGGAAGCGGAAATAAGCTCGAAGAATACGTCTTTTCAACGGGTAAGACGTATACGCATGAAGGTGATTTGGTTGTTCTATTGAAACGACTGATGCCTAGAATTATGGACAATGTCGATTTTCCGTTTACTGGCGGCGCTGTAGGTTATTTCGGATATGGCGTAGCGCATCATTCCGACGAGAGTCCCGTAGATGAAGTTGGATTGCCAGATGTCCATTTTAACGTTTATGAAACAATTATTGTTTACGACCATGTGTTACACGAAGTTACACTGCTGCGTACGGCAATTGATGCGGAACCAAAAGTGGGAGACTTAGACGAACTTGCGGAACAGATTTTATCTAGTTCTGAGGGGGACAACACAAGTTATGCGTTATCGGACTTCGTTTCATCAACAACACAGCCTGAATTTGAAGGCCTCGTACTTCGGGCAAAAGAATATATAGAAGCTGGTGAAGTGTTTCAGGTAGTTGTGTCTAGAAGATTGGAAGCCGACTTTGAAGGCGATCCTTTCTCACTTTATCGGAAACTGAGAAAACGAAATCCTTCACCATATATGTATTATATGGACTTCGGTGATCATACTGTCGTAGGTGCTTCGCCGGAAAGCCTCGTTTGTGTATCAGATGGAAAAGTGATGACAAACCCAATTGCGGGAACACGAAGACGCGGCAAAGACAGAGCCGAAGATTTAGCACTAGAAAAAGAATTACTTGCGGATCCGAAAGAGCTTTCTGAACACGAGATGCTTGTAGAACTTGGCGAAAGTGACATGAAAAAAGTCTGTGTCCCGGGATCAATCGAAATAACAAAGCATATGGAAGTCGTTCGCTACCAACATGTCATGCATATCGTGTCTGAAGTTGAAGGGGAGTTGTCCCATTCAACGCACGCATTGGATGCACTTACAGCTTGTTTACCAGCGGGTACGGTTACAGGTTCCCCGAAACAGCGGGCGATGGAAATTATTGATGAATTAGAAGATGTGCACCGGGGAATTTACGGCGGCGCAATCGGTTATCTAGGTTTTAACGGAAATATGGATTTTGCGTTAACGATTCGAACATTGTTAATTAAAAACAAGAAAGCCTATGTCCAGGCGGGAGCGGGAGTCGTCGCGGGTTCTGTTCCTAAATTGGAATATAAAGAGACCGTAAATAAAGCACGCTCTCTTTTAGAGCTAATCTAGTAAAGTGTGTAGAAAATGAGCAGAGCAGAGGAGAGATTGAGTTGAGAGAATATATTCAAAAAGTAGAGGCTAACATACATTTAACTTATGAGGAAATGAAAGCAGCGGCAGAGTTACTTTTTCACGAAGAAGCGGTTGACTTGGAAATAAAGGAATTCTTAATTGCACTATCTGAAAAAGGGGAAACAGCTTTAGAGATTGCTGCACTTGCATCTGTCATGCGAAGTTTCGCGAGCCGTATAGATGTCCCGGACGGATCGTTCATGGACAATTGTGGTACGGGCGGAGATGGTTCGGACAGCTTCAATATTAGTACGACAACTGCATTTGTTCTTGCGGGTGCTGGTGCACATGTTGCTAAACATGGCAACCGGAAAATATCGAGTGCGGCCGGAAGTTCCGATGTTTTAGAAGCATTAGGTATTCGACTTGATTTTAGTCCGGAAGAAATGACCGAGCTACTAGACCGAGAAGGCATTACTTTTCTATATGCACCGAATGTTCATCCTAAGATGAAGAAAATTGGCGCAGTAAGACAAAAAATAGGGAAACGAACTATTTTTAATCTTGTAGGTCCGCTAACAAACCCAGTTCAGCTTTCGACTCAGTTCGCAGGGATTAGCAAAATCGACTTTACGATGGAATATGCAACCGTTCTTCATATGCTTGGTAGAGAACGTGCAATCGTTGTTTCAGGCGCAGGTGGAATGGATGAAGCGTCTCTTTCCGGACAGAACTCATTTGTACTTCTTGACCGTGGGGATCTTATTCCATTCACATTGACAGCGGAAGATGTTGGATTGACGAGTGCACCACTATCGGCGATACGCGGAGGAGATGCGCAGGAAAATGCGGAAATCTTACGCTCCGTACTTCGCGGAAAACGTGGTCCTCATTTCGATACAGTCGTATTTAATGGAGGGATTGGCCTGTTTGCAAATGGGCAAGCAGAGACAATTGAAGAAGGTGTTCAAACAGCGATCGACAGTATTTTGTCTGGCCGTGCATTACAAAAATTAGAGGCTGTCATTGCATTTAGTGCAAAAGTGGCCCAGAAGGAGATTGTATGATGACGATTTTAGACAAAATCATTCGTGAGAAACGCAGAGAAGTAGAAGTCATGCTAGGTAAAAATAAAGTTGTACAAGTAAGTGGTGCATCTCGCCCTTCACTATTCGAAAAACTGTATAACGCGGAGCATTTGCATGTTATTTCAGAGATGAAAAGAGCCTCTCCGTCAAAAGGGCTGATTGCAGAAGGTGCAGATCCCGTTGCCCAAGCGCTCACTTACTACAATGCAGGGGCGGCGTGTATTTCAGTACTTACGGATGCGAACTTTTTTAAAGGGTCATTTGAAGACTTAGCAGCCGTTGCAAAAGTCGTACCGATTCCGCTTCTTTGTAAAGATTTTATGATTCATCCAATACAAATTGACCGTGCAAAACAGGCGGGCGCTTCAATCATCTTACTTATCGTTGCGGCACTTAACGCGGAAGAACTTGAAAAACTGTATGCATATGCCGTCGAATCTGGCCTTGAAGTGCTTGTGGAAGTGCATGATACAGAAGAATTGAAACATGCACTTGCGCTCGGTGCAAAATTGATTGGTGTGAATAACCGAGACCTTCGTACGTTCGAAGTAGATCTGGCTCGTACAGAAGAAATTGCAGCTGTTTTCCCTTTTCATGAGAAACGTGTGTTGATCAGTGAAAGTGGGATTACGGGACAAGCTGATGCAAGGCGCGTGTCGAATGCCGGTGCAAAAGCAGTTCTCGTTGGTGAATCACTCATGCGTAGTGGGACAGTCGAAGAATCGATTCATGCGATGCAAATTGTTCCGGTTGGGACAGACAAATGACGAAAGTGAAAATCTGTGGGTTGATGGAAAGTGAGCATGTGAGAATTGCTGTGGACGCCGGGGCCGATGCAATCGGATTTGTTTTTGCACCAAGCAGCCGGCGTATAACGATAAATGAAGCAAAAGAACTTGCTAAATATGTTCCCCCCCAAGTGATGAAAATCGGAGTTTTCGTCAATGCATCACGTGAAGAAATTGAGCGAACGTATAAAGAAGTTCCCCTCGATTTTGTTCAGTTTCACGGTGAAGAAAGTGAAGAATTCATCAACTCAATTCAACTTCCTTCCATTAAAGTGTTTTCTGTTCATAGTGAAAAAGATGTACAGGAAGCAACATCGTATACGACGGATTATTATTTATTCGATGCACCTGGAACGGTTTACAAAGGTGGAAGTGGAGTCACATTTGATTGGAAACTGTTGAATGACTCGGGTATTGCTTCCAATAAGATCATCCTTGCAGGTGGATTGAATGCTGAAAATGTAGAAGAAGCAGTTCGGCGTGTTCAACCTTATATGGTAGACGTTTCGAGTGGAGTAGAGCGTAATAAAAGAAAAGATGGGTCATTAATCAAAGCATTTATAAGTGCAGTAAAAGATGGGGAGAGATGAGTTATGGTGAAAAAAGTTAATGCGACAGAACCTGGTAAAGCGGGAAGGTACGGCAAGTTTGGTGGTCAATATGTTCCGGAAACGTTAATGACGGCACTAATTGAATTGGAAAAAGAATACGACGCAGCGATTGCAGATTCAGCTTTTAATGACGAAGTAAGTTATTACATGAAAGATTTTGTCGGGCGCGAAAATCCTCTTTATTTCGCTGAACGTTTAACTAAAAAAGCAGGCGGGGCAAAGATTTACTTAAAGCGGGAAGATTTAAACCATACAGGAGCCCACAAAATAAATAATACAATCGGTCAAGCGTTACTCGCGGTACGAATGGGGAAAAAGAAAATTGTTGCAGAAACTGGGGCAGGACAGCACGGTGTAGCAACGGCAACTGTCTGTGCGTTATTTGATCTTGAGTGTATTATTTTCATGGGTAAAGAAGACGTGAGAAGACAAGAATTGAACGTTTTCCGCATGGAACTTCTTGGTGCGAAAGTTGTTTCTGTCGATAAAGGCGCTGGGACATTGAAAGATGCAGTGAACGAAGCCCTACGCTACTGGGTTTCTCATGTCGAAGATACGCATTATATTTTGGGCTCGGCTCTTGGTCCACATCCGTTCCCTAAAATTGTCCGCGATTTCCAACGAGTGATTGGTGTAGAAACACGAAGGCAAATTGTTGAAAAAGAAGGTCGTTTACCTGACGCAATTGTGGCGTGTATCGGCGGGGGAAGTAATGCAATCGGCATGTTCCATCCGTTTTTGGATGATGAAAAAGTTGCTTTGTACGGTGTCGAAGCAGCGGGAAGCGGTGTCGAAACAGGACTTCACGCAGCGGCAGTCGCAGGCGGTAAGGAAGGAGTCCTCCACGGGGCTTATATGTATATATTACAAGACGATGATGGACTTATTCAAGAAGCGCATTCAATTTCAGCGGGTCTTGATTATCCAGCAGTCGGTCCGGAACATAGTCATTTACATGATATAGGTCGTGTGAAATATACATCCGTAACCGATGCGGGTGCATTGGAAGGATTGCAGCTATTATCGAGAACGGAAGGCATTATTCCAGCTCTTGAAAGTGCCCATGCGGTTCAATTTGCTTATGAGCTCGCTAAAGAAATGGACAAAGAAGAAATTCTTGTAATCTGTTTATCCGGACGCGGCGATAAGGATGTTCAAACCGTACGGGATGCTTTAGGAGGTAATTCAATTGACGAATAAAAACTTAACGAACGC
Source organism: Sporosarcina sp. G11-34 (assembly GCF_026931025.1). Lineage (NCBI taxonomy): Bacteria > Bacillati > Bacillota > Bacilli > Caryophanales > Caryophanaceae > Sporosarcina > Sporosarcina sp. G11-34. The sequence goes on from NZ_JAHNZW010000007.1 coordinate 63,714, forward strand.
AATCAATGAGTGTTTGGAACGGGGAGAAAAAGCATTTGTTCCCTATATTATGGCAGGCGACGGCGGCATGCAAACGCTTAAAACAAATATTAAGTTTCTTCAAGAAATTGGAGTAACCGCGATTGAACTTGGTATTCCGTTTTCTGATCCAGTTGCAGACGGTCCGGTTATTCAGGAAGCAGGCGAGCGGGCACTTACACATGGGGTGACACTACGCTCAGTTATCAAAGAACTCGAATCGATTCGCGCCGAAATAACTGTGCCAATCGTCATCATGACGTACTTAAACCCAATTCTTAGTTACGGAATCGACGCGTTTATAAAGGATTGTGTTTCAAGTGGCGTTGGCGGATTAATTGTACCTGACTTACCGCTAGAAGAAAGTGAGTTATTGCGCGACGGGTTGGAAGGATCTGGTGTTGCACTTGTTCCACTTGTTTCGTTAACAAGTCCCCCGGAACGAATTCAAAAAATTACCGAAGCAGGCGAAGGATTCATCTATGCAGTTACGGTAAACGGTATTACTGGGGTACGAGACGGTTTTGATGATAATCTTGCGACGCATCTCCAACGCTTAAAAGCAATTAGTCCTGTTCCTGTACTTGCGGGATTTGGAATATCGACACCCCAACAAGTTGAATCGATAGGTGAGCTAGCTGATGGGGTCATCGTTGGGAGTGCGATTGTAAATGCGCTTCATAATAATGAAAAAGAGTTAATAAAGTCGCTCGTCGATGCAACGAAAAATAGTGCCAAGCAATCAACTATATAAAAGTAATTAAGTTTAGGAAAATAACTAATCGGCTATAGTAGAACTTAAGAAGAGAAAAGGCTACCTTGTAAATCAGAATTTCTCTGACGAACAGGATAGCCTTTTCAAATTATGGTACATCCTTGATCTTTCCAAGTCTTTTTGAAACCTTTTCCAAACCGAAGCGTACATATACATTAAGGAGTTGATCGGAATTGGACACCAATGCGATTGTACGTGAAGTCGAAGAAACGTATGAGAAAGTAAAATCGTTGGCGGGATGGACTGTAGACAAAAACGTTGTTTTAACGATTACATCTTATTATGTAACGTCTGAACGCGAATTCGATGCGGAAAACCTAAACCGTGCAATGGATGCGCTAAAGAGTAAATCGGGCTGGCTTTCCCCGTTGCGTGGAAATCTTCTTCCGATGGTGGGTGCTTTTCTTGACAAGCCAAGAGTGAACATAGAAACAGAAACGGATCGTTTATTCGAAAAACAGCGTGTATTGAGGGGCGTTGGTTTTCGCAATACAATTCATTCGTATTTGGCGGCGCTTTTAATGACGGATAATGAAGAATTATATGATCATGAAGCGCAGCGGGCAAAAAAACTATACAATGAAATGAAAAAACAACATTTTTTCTTAACTTCCGATGACGACTATGCATATGCAGTCTTGCTTGGGAAAAGAAATGAGAATCCGGTAGCCCATGCGAAACTCATGCGTACATACTATGATACCTTGCGTGTGGAAGGATTTCGTTCAGGGAACGAACTGCAGTGGATGTCGCAAGTGATGACGTACTTAAATAGCGTGTTCGATTCACAATTAGTTTCGCAGGCTACGGAAGTTTTAGATTATTTTAAGCGTGAAACGAAAGTGCGTCCTGTGCATTACCCAATGATTGGATTTCTCGCCGTATTCGGCGTAGGAGATGACGGGTTAATGAAAATTGTTGAACTCACCCGTGCCTTGGAGGACTCAAAACCTTTTAAATGGAAGAGGGAAATGGCTCTTTCTATTGCGATTGGTTACGTTATGCAAGAACTGACAGACATGATGGAAGAAACAGGTGTAAGCCTCGTCGCATCTGTCGAGATGATTTTGCAAGCCCAGCAAGCAGTAATGGCCGCAACGATAGCCGCAATGGCTGCTTCATCGGCTACAAATTCCTCGAGTGACTAGTTTAAAATCTACGAAATATAAATGCTGAAAAGGAACCTGTGAATAATTGCTTAGGTTCCTTTTTTTGTGCATTTTAAACATTATATTAATATTTCTTTTGAAAGATTAATAAAACTTGTTCGAAAAGTAAACGTTGTCAGACCTCTACTTGTGACCATCTTGTTACAAATTACTAATTTTAGACAAAATGGACTTCCACAAAGTGGTGTTGTTATCTTTATATATTTGTAGTATATTGATTCTTACAAATAGTATTTCAGAAAGTTGTCTTTTATGAGCCAATTGTTTCCGAAACGTTCTTAAAAAGAAGGATCCTTAATTTTAATTAACTGAAAAAAATGATATTTCGAGGTGTTCGAATGACAGTAGAATCAAATTTAAAGAAAAGTACTCCATTACTTGAAGTAAATAACCTTCAAACGGGATTCAAGATTGATGGAAATTACTATAATGCAGTAGAGAATGTGTCTTTTAAAGTAGAGCGTAACCAAATTGTTGGCGTTGTTGGTGAGTCAGGTTGCGGGAAAAGTGTAATGTCATTGTCAATTATGCAACTACTGCCACTTGGAATTGGTAAAATTCGGGGCGGCGAAGTGAAGTTTGAAGGCAAGGATATATCGAACTTAAAGGAAAAAGAAATGAATAACTTACGCGGAAAAGACATTTCAATGATTTTTCAAGAACCGATGACGTCTTTAAATCCCGTCTTCACAATTGGTTTCCAAATTGCAGAAGTGCTACTCAATCATCAAAAAATCACTAAAAAAGAAGCCCGAGTCAAGTCGATTGAGTTGCTTAATAGCGTAGGGATATCGCGTCCTGACAAAGTTGTAATGGAGTATCCACACCAATTATCGGGTGGAATGAGGCAGCGTGTAATGATTGCAATCGCAATCGCATGCCAGCCGAAGCTTCTTATTGCTGATGAACCGACTACGGCACTAGACGTAACCGTGCAGGCACAAATTATAGATTTGCTAAAAAGCATTCAAAAAGTGAATGACATGTCAATCATTTTAATTACCCATGATTTGGGCGTCGTTGCGGAAATTTGTGATGAAGTAATTGTTATGTATGCAGGAAAAGTTGCAGAACGTGCACATGTAAAAGAGTTATTCGAATCGCCAAAGCATCCGTACACTCAACTGCTTATGAATGCGATTCCAAAAATGGATGAAGAGGTAGAAGAACTTGCCACAATTGAGGGGCTTGTACCGTCTGTTATAGATATGCCGCAAGTAGGATGTAGGTTTGCGAACCGGTGTCCTAAAGCGATGCCAGAATGTTTGACAGTAACACCTCTTCTTAGGGAAGTTGTTGAAGGACATGAAGCAGCTTGCTTATTATACGAAGAAAGCTGGCCACAAGAAGAAAGAGTGGGTGCAAAATGACATCGAAAGAATTGACGGAAGATACGGTAAAATACAAAGAGAATAACTACTTATTGGAAGTACAAAACTTGAAAACATATTATCCGATCCATGGGGGATTTTTTCGCCGCGTCGTTGGAAATGTAAAGGCTGTCGATGATATTTCTTTTGCTATTAAAAAAGGAGAAACGATGGGACTTGTTGGTGAGTCGGGTTGTGGTAAATCGACCACGGGTAGGACAATCTTACGCCTTATGAAGCCGACAGGAGGAAAAATCATTTTTGACGGCGAAGATATTACCAACTTAAGTGGATTGAAACTTCAAGAAGCGCGTCGTGATTTTCAAATGATTTTCCAAGATCCATACGCGTCACTCAATCCGATGCAAATGGTTGGAAATATCGTTGCGGAACCGATATTAAATTATGAAAAACGCGATAAAAAGGAATTAAAAGCATACGTTAAATCTTTACTTTTAAAAGTAGGTCTTCCCGAGGAAGCTTATTATAAATATGCACACGAGTTTTCCGGCGGACAGCGTCAACGTATAGGGATTGCCCGTACGCTCGCTTTAAACCCTAAATTGATCGTGGCTGACGAACCGGTATCTGCACTAGATGTCTCGGTTCAATCCCAAGTGTTAAATCTTCTGAAAAGCCTTCAGAAGGAATTCGAACTTACTTATTTGTTCATTGCGCATGATCTTAGCGTCGTGAAGCATATGAGTGATCGAATTGGTGTAATGTATTTAGGCAATCTTGTTGAGGTTGCTTCAAATAAAGATCTATACAAGGAGCCGCTACACCCTTACACACAAGCACTCATTTCAGCGATTCCGGAGCCAAATCCATCGTTAAGAAAAGAGCGAATTGTGTTGAAAGGGGATGTTCCAAGTCCTGCGAATCCACCAACTGGCTGTCCGTTTCATACGCGCTGTCCAGTTGCACAAGAAATTTGTTCTCAGGAGAAGCCACCTTTAAGGGAGGTGAAACCGGGGCATTACGTAGCATGTGTGTTGTATTGATCGCTCATTTCTAAAATTATATTGGGGGGGTAAAAAGATGAAGAAAAAATCCTTATTTTTGCTGTTCGCAATGATGCTTGTTCTTTCGGCTTTCCTTGCAGCTTGTAACAGCGATGACGGTGATACTAAGCCGAAAAGCGATGACAAAGATACCGGCAAAAAAGAAGATGTAGTAAAGGATGAAGGTCCGCAAAAAGGCGGTACGCTCGTTTACGGTATCGATGCTGAACCAGAAGGTAAATACAGCTCTGCGTTTTACCAAATTTCAACGGATAAAGAGGTTATTGACTTTTTTGATGAAGCCCTTATCAATTTTGATGAAAATCTTCAACCAGAGCCAAACTTAGCCGACTGGGAAACAGAAGATTACCAGCACTATACATTCAAATTTAAAGAAGGCGTGAAATGGCATAACGGTGAAGAACTTACAGTTCATGACTGGGTGTTCGCACTAGAAACACTTGCAGATAAAGACTACGAAGGTTCACGTTATACGAACGTATCTAACATTGAAGGTGCCGAAGCTTACCGTGCTGGAACTGCGGATAGCATTTCAGGTCTTGAAGTTGTAAGTGATTATGAAATTAAAGTAACGTTTGCAGAGCCACGCTTGAATAACCTAGTTGACGTATGGTCATACCCACTTCCGAAAAAAGCGTATGAAGGTATTGCAGTTGCAGACATGGCGGCATCTGACGTTGTACGTAAAAACCCAATTGGTGTAGGACCATTCAAAATTGAGAAAATCGTACCGGGTGAGTCTGTCGAATTCGTTCGCCACGATGACTACTGGAATGGCGATGTACTATTAGACAAAATTATTTTACGCGTAATTGATAACACATCTACTGTTGGTGCACTTGGAAAAGGCGATATTCACTTGATGACGCTGCAACCAGTTTCCGCTCCTGATGTTGAAAAACTTGAGAACGTTGAAGTTGTAACAGCACCGGGTCTTTCATATTACTATGTAGGATTTAAACTAGGTGTATTTGATAATGACAAACTTGAAATTGTAGAAGAAAAAACGAAATATGCAGATAAAAATCTCCGTCATGCGATGATGTATGCACTGAACCGCCAAGAGTGGGTTGACGCATTCTTCTTCGGATATGGTAAACCAGTAAACAAACCAGTTCCATCATCACACTGGATTTCAGCAGATGATAGTGAGTTAAACACATATGATTACGATCCAGAAAAAGCGATGCAAATTTTAGACGAAGCAGGCTATAAAGATATCGACGGAGACGGTTTCCGTGAAGATCCAAATGGTGAAAAGTTCGTTATTAAATTTGCACACTATGCTACAGGAAACCCAACATTTGAAGCTCGTTCAACAGCGCTTGCACAATATTGGGAAGAAGTAGGTCTTCAAGCAGAAGTTGATATGACAGAAGTGAACTTGTACTATGAAATGATTGAAAAAGATGACCCAGGAATGGAAACATTCTACGGCGGTTGGGGTACTGGAACAGATCCGGATCCATCAGGTCTTTGGAAATCAGATGTTCTTTGGAACTACCCACGTTATAACAACCCTGAATCAGATAAGTTACTTGAAGATGCGTTGAATGTTGACTTAGGTGACGATACTGAAAAACGTAAAGATATCTATGTTGAATGGCAAAAACTGATCAACGAAGAACTTCCAATGCTTTTCATTACAGAGCTTGAAGAAATCGTTGGCGTAAACGAAAATGTTGGCGGATTCGAAATTGATGTATCCGGCTTCAATAACTCTGCGAATTGGTACTTGAAAGCAGGTACAAAATAAGAATAAGTAAGTAGGATATCAGTGATGGACAGAATGTCTGTCCATCACTGTTTCTTTATAAAAGTCTATTGTATATGGGGTAAGGAGTATTTCATTTAACTTAATTCAACAGGGGTTTAGGACCCCTGCTGAATTAAGTTAAAGCCAATGGCGAATGCCTTAACCTGATTGACATGCACCTTACCATTGTTTAAGAACATCAACGAAGAGTGTGCTAGATAAGGAGAGTATTGCTATGATAAAACTTATAGTTCGCCGCATTCTTGGAATGATACCGATGCTATTTTTAGTTTCAGTCGTTGTGTTTTCGTTAGGAAAAGCGATGCCAGGGGATGCCTTTAGTGGTGAAATTGATCCGCTGAACACAAGTCCAGAATACATCGAAGAAATGCGCCAAAAAACGGGTTATTATGATCCGGTATATGTTCAGTATTATGATTGGGTTTCGAAATTTGCCAAAGGTGATTTTGGGAAATCCACTCGCTACAAAATACCTGTATCTGAATTGATAATGGAGAAAATCCCTAACACGGTTCTTCTTGCCTTTGTCTCGCTTATTATCACTTATGTTCTTGCGTTTCTCATGGGAATGTACGCCGGAAGGAAACCTTATACGCTTGGCGACAACTTGATAGCGGGTTTCAACTATACAGGTTTAGCAATACCTTCATTCGTCGCCGGTGTATTTGCTATTTACTTCTTTTCATTTAAATGGGGAGTCATTCCGTTTGCAGGTTCCGTCGATATTGAAGTAACGAAAGGGACAATGGAGTATTGGTTAAGTCGTTTACATCACGTCATTGCGCCGGCAGCTATTCTTGGGATTTTCAGTACAGCATCTTATACGCAGTTTTTGCGTAATGACCTTATTGAGAACTCACGGAAAGACTTTGTGAGAACGGCACGTGCAAAGGGAACGCCGATGTCAAGAATATATAATGTACATATTTTACGTAACTCGATTATTCCACTTGTCACATTTTTAGGATTTGATATCGCTGCTTTGTTAGGTGGGGCGATTATTACGGAGAAAATTTTCACGTATCCGGGAATTGGTCTATTGTTCCTTGATTCGGTAGGCAATCATGATTATCCAACAATGATGGCAATTACGATGATGCTTTCATTTTTAATTCTTGTAGGAAATTTATTGGCAGATATATTATACGGTGTGGTCGATCCACGGATCCGTTTAAGTTAAGGGGGGAACGGAAATGACAACAAATACAACTACGATAGAACCGAAATCACCAGTAAAAAGTTTGTCGCCTTTGGGTATAGCGAGAAAAAAGTTTCTAAAAAATAAATTGGCAATGATTAGTCTTGTTTTTTTAATAATAGTCATTATCTTGACTCTTCTAGCCCCGTTTTTGGCGCCTCACTTATCGCCTATACCTGACATAAAAAAGGTGAACATTAGTAAGATGAGCATTCCGCCGAACGGCGAACATATTCTTGGTACCGACAAAAGCGGAAGAGATGTAATGACGAGACTTTTGTATGGAGGACAAATTTCCCTTTTAATAGGAATTAGTTCAACTGCAATTGTTATCTTTTTAGGAACCCTTGTAGGCTCAATTGCGGGCTTCTTTGGGGGATTTGTTGATGGCCTTCTAATGAGGTTCACAGACTTCGTATTAACGTTCCCATTTCTTATTTTTGTTATCGTTTTGAACACAATTCTACATGGAAGAGTGAATGGATTGTGGGTACTGATTGGAGTTATTGGGTTGCTTACTTGGGGTGGAGTTGCGCGGATTGTACGTAGTAAAATTCTCGCTGAAAAAGAGAATGATTACGTGCTCGCTGCGATTTCGATTGGTTGTTCGCCTATAAAAGTAATTACGAAACATTTATTGCCGAATGTTATGTCGACAATTATTGTTCAATCTACACTTCTTTTTGCATCATTAATCATTGCGGAAACGGGTCTAAGTTTCTTGGGCTTTGGAGTTCCACAGCAGACACCGAGCTGGGGAAATATGCTTGCATTTGCGAACGAACCAGACGTCTTACAAGGGAAACCTTGGATTTGGATGCCACCAGCACTTGCAATCACATTTGTCATCTTGTCGATTAACTTCGTAGGTGAAGGATTAAAAGATGCATTTAACCCGAAATCTTTGAGATGATTAAGCGCGTTTACAAAGAAAACAGGACACTCCGAGTGGGGTACCCTGTTTTCTTTGTATCTATATAAACTGAACTAAAGAATCTTCCTCACAGCGCTCGGCGCGTGCTGAAAGCCCCGCAGGAACGCAGTGACGAGGAGATTGAAGCCGTGCCCACGGAAAGCGTCCGCCCGAAGCGGAAACCAACTTTGTTCGTATTTCAACACTAAATTTTCTATTATGAAATTGACTCATATAGCACCTTTTTTCATTCTCCAGATGGCGCTTCAATGCGGATAAGTTCGCCACCCGCATCTACTACTTTGTCGGAAATTGTTCTGTGCATACGACTCATTTGTCCACCTTTGTATTCCAGCCGGTCTCCGTTTTTCATACGAAGTATGACAGTTTCAACAAAGGTTATTCCGTTTTCTTTGCCGAGGCGTTCTTCAACGCTTTCGAAGTCATCCCATTCATACACTTTTTCTTCGAATGAAAACGGTCCATTGGATACGAAATGATTGTTAGTTACGTAGTAATAATCTTTTATAGATAACATGATTCCGACAGCTGCTACCGTACTAAGTAAGATTGCAACACCGCCCGTCACTTTCGTATTTTTAGAAATGGCGATAGCTAAGAAGATTGTGGCAAGGGCCATGATTCCAACGCCACCTGTAAGAAGTGCCCATTGTGTCGTTCCAATGAATAACGCCTCTGTTATGAAACCGATTTTTATAGGGTAAATAATAGCGGCGGGTGCAAGGAAAGCTAAAATAAATAAAATAATAGCAATAGAAACGCAAACAATTTTTCGTTGATCTACAAAATCGACCAAAGAATAACCCCCTAATCTATCAGTATGTACATATACGTTTGCAGGTCTTGAAAGGTTTCGGATTTATTGCAATTAATTGTAAGTAAGAGGATGCGGATTCAATGCTTATGTTGCGAGGTATTTTTGTATATCTGTTATTATGATTGCGTTCGATGCGAATAAATTTTTATCCGAAAAAGTGTCACACATAATAGAAAGAGGGATATCGATGCGAATTAGACCGAAACGATTAGAAGTGGGGGACACGGTAGGGATTATTGCCCCGGCTGGTCCTCCCGAAGCAGAAAGTTTGGAAAAAGCGTTACATTTTTTAGAAGAGCTTGGCCTTAATTATAAAATGGGTAAACATGTTCACAATGTGAACGGTTATCTTGCGGGAACGGATCAAGAAAGGGTAAAAGACTTTCATGATATGTTTGAAGACAAAGAAGTAGATGCCATTATTTGTGCACGCGGGGGATATGGGTCTGCAAGATTTGCTCAGCAAATTGATTATCAATTGATTGCCGAAAACCCGAAAATATTTTGGGGATACAGTGACATCACTTACTTGCACACAGCGTTAGGAAACTTTTCAAACATAGCGACATTTCATGGCCCGATGTTATCGTCAGATATAGGGCATGATTCGTTCCATGAATTATCAAAGAAAATGTTCCAACAGTTGTTTACTCCAATGGAATTGCATTATACAGAAGACATATCTCCATTGAAAATAGTAGCGGGCGGTAGTGCAACAGGAGAGCTAGTGGGCGGTAATCTATCGCTTCTTGCCAGCGGTATCGGAACGAAATACGAAATAGATACAAAAGGGAAATTGCTGCTACTAGAAGATGTCGGTGAAGAACCTTATCAAATCGACGGTATGTTAAATCAACTTAAGTTATCTGGAAAGCTTGATGATGCAATTGGTTTCGTTATTGGAGATTTTGCGAAATCAGAACCGAAGAAAAAAGATCGGTCACTGACGGTAGATGAAGTACTAGATCATTACTTTGGAAATTTAAATAAGCCTGCTTTAAAAGGGTTTAAGATTGGCCATTGTGAGCCACATTTTGCTGTTCCACTTGGGGTAGAAGCAAAATTAGATGCGACGGAAAAGACGTTGACGATACTTCCAGGAGTAGAGTGAAAGAACTCAAAAGTTCAAATAGACAACGGCGATTGAACCGATAATGCTGAACAAACAATACACACCGCCGACAACTAAAAACGTATTTAAAATAGGGTATTCTTTTTTGTAAACTGCGGCTTCTCCTTTTTTACCTTCGAAGTTTTGTATCGCTTGCTCTTTTCTGCTAATAGTAGAAAAAAAGTGTTTGGACGTTGATATGAACGCATTAAAAAATCCAGCTTGAAGGACAAGCATTACACTGCCGACAAGTAATAGGAGAAGTCCTACATAAAAAACGAAATCCAGTGAAGTAACTATACGAGTAGAAAAGAAAACAGCTGTAAATATAAATAGTACTAATGGGGCTACTAGTAGGTTAATGAGTAAATACCTATGCATATTAATAGTCGACTCCTTTAAAATCCATTTATTTACTTACTTTAGTAGATTTAGACAATTAAAAATTCTATTGCTATTATGAATGTAAGCATTTACAATTATATGAATATAGAACAAACTTTTCAAGGGGGTAACAAAAGATGAAGAACAAAAAATGGTTTGCCTTTATATTCTTGACGATTTTTACACTAGTCCTCTCAGGATGTAATTTTAACTCATCAGACAAAAAAGAAGACGATGGGAAAAAAGAGGATAAGGGTAAAGACGGGAAAACTGAAGAGGTAGCACAAGTTCTCAAATTAAGCGCCTCAGCAGAAATTCCAACTTTAGACTCGACGAAAGCACATGACGGAGTCGCATTTAACGTGTTGAATAACACAAATGAAGGACTTTATCGTCAAGATGAAAATAACGCACCTATTCTTGCGCTTGCTGAAAAGCATGAGCAAAGTGATGACAAAATAACACATACGTTTACGTTAAAAGAAACGACATGGAGTAATGGCGACCCCGTAACGGCTGCCGACTTCGAATATGCATGGAAACGCGTCATGAAAGAAGCAGGGGCATATAACTACATGCTCGTCACTGCAGGCATTAAAAATGCTGAAGCAATTATGGACGAGACAATGGATGCCGAAGAACTTGGAATTAAAGCAACAGGTGACTACACACTTGAAGTTACACTAGAAAGCCCGAATCCGCTATTCGAAACGTTACTTGCGTTCCCGACATTCCTTCCACAAAACCAAAAGTTTGTTGAAGAACTCGGTGACCAGTATTCACTAGAAGCAGATAAAGTATTATCAAACGGTCCATTTAAAATCGTTAGCTGGACGCATGAACAAGGTTGGAAATTAGAGAAAAACGAAGATTATTGGGATGCCGACAATGTTAAATTGGATGCAGTTGAAGTAGTTGTTGTAAAAGAGCCTTCAGCTGGCGCAAACCTTTATGAAACTGGGAAGATTGATCGAACAGTCCTTACATCTGCACTTGTCGATCAATTTTCATCTGATGACGACTTCAAAATTGTTAAAGAATCAGATATCATCTTTTTACGTTTCAACCATAACCACCCTGTTTTAGGAAACATGGAAATCCGCAGAGCTATCAATATGGCAATTGACCGTGAAGGACTAACAGACGTTATTTTGAAAGACGGTTCAACACCGTTATACGGAGTTGTTGCAGAAGGATACTACTTATCTCCTGAGCAAAAAGATTACCGTGAGTTGAATGGCGATATTAATAAAGGAACGCCAGAAGAAGCAAAAGCATTATGGGAAAAAACATTAAAAGAACTTGGTGAAGATGAAGTAACTGTTTCTATTAACATCGCAGATTCTGAGTCGATGAAAAAAGTTGCAGAATATTTACAAGCACAGCTTGAAGATAATCTACCAGGATTCAAACTTGATATTAAAGCAGTACCATTTGCACAACGTCTTGAAATTGAAAAAGCTGTCACATATGATATTTCATTATCTTCATGGGGGCCTGACTACAGTGACCCGATGACATACTTGGATATGTGGTTGACAGGCGGATCAGCAAACCGTATGGATTACGATAATCCTAAACTAAATGCATTAGTTGCTGAAGCTCGTGGAGAAACAGACTTAAGCAAACGTTTTGAAATGCTACTAGGCATTGAGAAAATCTTGTTAGAAGAAGATGCTGCAATCGCACCACTTTACCAAACAGGAACGGCAATCCTTATGCAAGACAAAATTAAAGGATTAGTTAAACATCCATCAGGTGCTGAATTCTCGTACCAATGGGCTTATATTGAAGAGTAAGAGTTTATACTAAAGGCAACAAGAAAAACGGGGGGCCGCCGCTGGTGCCCCTCGTTTTTTTCCATCTAAGAAGCTAGAGCTTAAAAGAATTGGGGTGTTTGTATGAAACGTTACATATTAAAAAGACTTGGATTTATGATTGTTACACTGTTTGTTATTATTACGGCTACTTTTTTCCTAATGGAATTAATACCGGGAACACCATTCTCGAATCCTGAGAAGTTATCGGAAAGTCAGCTGGCAATCCTTAACGCAAAATACGGGTTTGATCAGCCAGTGGCAATTCAATATCTTAAGTATGTAGGAAGTTTGCTCCAAGGAGACCTTGGCTATTCGTTCCAATATGAAGGCCGAACAGTTATGAGCATGATTGGTGGCCGCATTGGTCCTTCTGCGTTCATCGGTTTGCAAGCACTTATTTTCGGGACGATTATTGGGCTTGGGCTCGGTATTATCTCTGCATTACGTCACAACTCAGCACTCGATTACATATCTGTAACAATTGCTGTTCTTGGTATGTCCATTCCGTCATTCGTTTTTGCAGCACTTTTGCAATATTACGTTGGTGTCAAATTAGGATGGCTACCGGTCGCACTATGGGAAAACTATTCAAGTACAATTCTACCTTCCTTCGCCTTGTCGGTAACAGTAATTGCCACGGTGGCAAGGTTCATACGTAGTGAAATGCTTGAAGTGTTGGGACAAGACTATGTTACGACAGCACGTGCAAAAGGGTTAAGTGAGACGACAGTCATTGTAAAACACGTAACTCGGAATGCGCTTATTCCGGTTGTAACGATGCTCGGTCCATTGGCTGTATCGATTATGACAGGAACGCTTGTCATCGAAAAAATATTTTCGGTTCCGGGACTTGGCGAACAATTTACGTTATCGATTCTTGTCCTTGATTACAGTGTCATAATGGGAATTACACTTTTTTATAGTGCATTGTTTATATTTATCGTTTTCGTTGTCGACATTCTTTATGGGTTCCTCGATCCTCGAATTGAATACAAGGGGGCGGAACAGTCATGAAGCCGTTAAACGAAAAAACTAGCATTAAACGAACTACTGCAGAACCTACAGCAGACTTATTTGTGCCTGCACCGTTAGACAAAGATGTATCCGAAGAAATAATGACTCCATCCGTTTCGTTTTGGAAAGAAGCTAGGGAGCGTCTATTCAAAAACAAAGGCGCGGTCGTTTCTTTGATTGTTCTTGTTATATTGATTGGATTTGCTTTAATAGGACCCATGTTGAATGATCACACGTATAAGAGTCAAAACTTAGTCCATTCCAATTTACCGGCAAAAATAGACGGGCTCGGTTGGCTCGGTTTTGATGGAAAAGATGTCAAAGGTAATGATGTGTATGAAACAAGGAATATAGAAGAGAATTACTGGTTTGGTACAGATGAATTTGGAAGAGATTTATGGACGAGGGTTTGGAAAGGGACACAAATATCTCTTTTTATCGCTTTAGTCGCTGCCGGGCTTGACCTGGCGATTGGTGTTCTTTACGGAGGGATTTCCGCATTTTACGGCGGTCGACTCGATAACGTCATGCAGCGGATTATTGAGGTGTTAGTCGGTATTCCGAACCTAATTATAATTATCTTGTTCATCCTTATTCTTGAACCTGGGATTACGTCGATCATTCTTGCGCTCGTCGTTACCGGATGGGTTGGAATGGCGCGTGTCGTACGGGGACAAATCCTGCAACTAAAAGGTCAAGAGTTCGTTCTTGCATCTAGAACGCTTGGTGCATCGAATGCCCGGCTAATTGGTAAGCATTTACTGCCAAACGTCATGGGACCGATTATCGTTACGGTTATGTTCACCATTCCGACAGCCATCTTTTTTGAAGCGTTTCTTAGCTTCATCGGACTCGGTTTGCAGGCGCCGCTTGCGTCGCTTGGGGTATTGATTGAAGATGGCTACAAGTCTATGCGTTATTTTCCGTACAAACTTATTTATCCAGCAGCTGTTATTAGTTTAATAATGATTTCATTTAACTTGCTGGCAGATGGTCTCCGCGATGCCCTGGATCCAAAAATGAGAAGATAGGGAGGGTCAAAAATTGAAAGAAAACATCTTAGACGTTAACAACTTGCACGTTTCATTTAAGACCCGAAACGGAGCAATCACTGCAGTAAAAGGCGTAAGTTTCTCTGTAAAAAAAGGAGAAACGCTCGCAATTGTTGGTGAATCGGGTTCCGGAAAATCGGTCACGGCAAAATCGATTATGCGCTTATTACCTAAACATAGTGCGGATACTCCGCTTGGTGAGATTATATACGAAAACCAGGATTTACTAAAAATGTCCGCAAAAGAAATACAAAAAGTAAGAGGCTCAGAGATTTCCATGGTATTCCAAGATCCGATGACCTCGTTGAACCCGACGATGAAAATTGGTAAGCAAATTATGGAGGGGCTCTCGAAACACCAAACGTTAACAAAAGCCGAAGCACGACAAAGAGCGTTGGAGATGTTAGAACTTGTTGGCATACCGAACGCAAAATCTCGATTGGACGCCTATCCGCACCAATTTTCTGGTGGCATGAGACAGCGTGTAGTCATTGCGATGGCGCTTGCATGTAATCCTAAACTATTAATAGCGGATGAGCCGACAACGGCACTAGACGTGACGATACAGGCACAAATTTTGCAACTTATGAAAGACTTGCAAGAAAAAATGGATACTGCGATTATTCTCATTACGCATGACTTGGGTGTTGTTGCAAATATGGCCGATCGGGTAGCGGTTATGTATGCGGGTGAAGTTGTGGAGTACGGCACGTTGGATGAAATCTTTTACGAAACACAGCATCCTTATACACTGGGACTTCTTGGTTCCATGCCGAATTTAAATGCCAGCAGGTCAGAGCCGCTTATTCCAATTCCCGGTTCTCCACCAGACTTGGCTACATTAGGGACCGGATGTCCATTTGCTGCTCGGTGTCCGTATACGATGAAAGTTTGTCACGATTTCCATCCTGAAACAACGCATTTAAGTAACAGCCATTCAGTATCATGTTGGCTGCAAGATTCTCGCACACCCGCGAATCATGCACCTGAAACAGTTGGGAGTGCACACGAATGAAGGAAAAACAGGATTTACTCGTCATTAAAGATTTAAAGAAGCATTTTAAGATAGACAGAAAAGAGACGCTAAAAGCCGTCGATGGGATTAGTTTTACCATTAAAAAAGGGGAAACACTAGGGCTTGTAGGTGAATCGGGTTGTGGGAAGTCAACAGTCGGAAGGACGATTACCCAAATCTATCAACCTACGAGTGGTGAAATCATTTTTGATGATGAAAACGTCCATGGTAAGTATAGTAAGGCGGAACAAAAAAAGAAGAAGCGGGATATGCAAATGATTTTCCAAGATCCGTATTCGTCTCTCAATCCGCGTATGACCGTTATGGAAATCATTTCAGAAGGTGTGCTTATCCATGCAACGAATTCATCCGTCCAAGAGCGAGAACAAAAAGTAAATGAGTTGCTGGAGCTTGTTGGGTTGAACAAAACCCATTCGGGGCGCTATCCGCATGAATTTAGCGGTGGGCAAAGGCAAAGAATCGGTATTGCCCGTGCACTTGCCGTCGATCCGAAGTTTATTGTGGCGGATGAACCGATTGCCGCACTTGATGTGTCGATTCAAGCTCAAATCGTGAATCTGTTGAAGACGCTTCAAAAAGAAAAAGAGCTTACTTATTTATTTATAGCGCATGATCTGTCGATGGTGAAATACATAAGTGATCGAATTGCAGTTATGTATTTAGGTAAAATTGTCGAGTTGACTGAAAGTGAAACACTTTACGAGCATCCGATGCATCCTTATTCGGAAGCACTACTTTCGGCAATTCCGCTACCTGATCCGAAAATGGAGCGTTCCAGAAAACAAATTGTGTTGAAAGGCGATGTGCCAAGCCCGATAGATATTCCAAGTGGTTGCAGATTCCGAACAAGATGTCCAAAAGCGATGGGCGTATGTTCGATAATCGAGCCGGATTTCGTGGAAAGAGTACCAGGTCATTTTGTTGCATGCCATTTGCATGATGAACAAGTGATGGCACGGGAAGACGCTGTTCCTATTCATAAAGAGTTGTCCTAATTGTTTGGGACAGCTCTTTTGTTATTATTAAAAAATGATTTTCCACACATCCCAATTGCGGAAATGTTTACTAAAGTTATCCAATCCATTATAATTAGACAATCGACACGTTACCTCCACACGCCTTTATAAACCCGCCTAAGCCGGGTTCCAATCAACAGGACTCATGTCCAAAATGCATGTTCATGCGCAACAACTACACAAAATTTGAATAATGAAGTATAAGCCTATTGTTTTCATCAAAGACTGAGGTTTATTTACTATACAAAAAAGGGGCGCTTTATATTGAAATTATCACCAGTTGAACAGGAAAAACTACTTCTTCACGTAGCGGGCGAACTAGCGCTTAAACGTAAGGAGCGCGGGGTTAAATTAAATTATCCCGAATCCATGGCATTACTAAGCCATTACATTATGGAAGGGGCACGTGACGGAAAGACGGTTGCTCAGTTAATGAGTGAAGGGAAGCAAGTGCTAACAGTCGAGGATGTTATGGAAGGTGTCGGCGATATGATTAGTGACGTGCAAATCGAGTGTACATTCCCCGATGGAACAAAACTTGTGACGGTTCACAACCCAATTCAATAAGAGGAGAGTGTTTTAATGATTCCAGGAGAGATTAGACCAGCAGAAGGCTTAATTGAAATAAATGTCGGGCGTCCGACAAAAACAGTAAGTGTTTCAAATACGGGAGATCGCCCAATTCAAGTCGGATCCCATTTTCACTTTATCGAGGTAAATAAGTTTCTTGAATTTGATCGTGAACATTCGGTTGGTATGCATTTGAATATTCCATCGGGCACTGCGGTGCGTTTTGAGCCAGGTGAGGAGAAGGAAGTTGAACTCGTCGAATTCGGTGGAAAACGTCATGTATTCGGATTGAACATGCTTACAGAAGGATCGACACATAATAAGGAAGAAATTATTGAGAAAGCATCCGAAGGCGGCTATAAAGGAGCTGAGAAGGAATGAAAGTAACACATGATCAATATGCGAAGATGTTCGGTCCGACGGTAGGGGACAAAATACGTCTTGCAGATACGGATTTATGGATTGAAATTGAAAAGGATTATACAACCTACGGAGATGAAGGTGTTTTCGGAGGTGGGAAATCACTTCGTGTATCGATGGGGCAAAATGGAAGAAAAACACGTGACGAAGGTGTTCTCGATACGGTCATTACGAACGTCATGATTATTGATTATACAGGGATTGTGAAAGCGGATATTGGTATGAAAGATGGTCGTATTGTTGGTGTCGGAAAAGCGGGGAACCCAGATACGATGGATGGTGTCGATCAGGACATGATTATCGGAGTTGGAACCGAAGTGTACGCGGGTGAAGGGTTGATTGCGACAGCGGGCGCCATTGACACACATATTCACTTCATTAGTCCACAACAAGTTGAGACTGCACTTAATGCTGGAACGACAACGTTCATTGGCGGGGGATCGGGTCCGGCTGCTGGATCGAAGGCTACGAGTGTGTCGGCGGGTGAATGGCATCTTCACCGCACGCTTCAAGCGGTTGAAGATTTACCGGTTAACGTTGGGCTTCTTGGGAAAGGGAGCGCATCCACTCACGAACCAATTATTGAACAAATCCGAGCGGGCGCAATCGGCATGAAAATTCATGAAGACTGGGGTGCGACACCGGATGCGCTAGACCAAAGTTTGTCGGTTGCGGATGAGTATGATATCCAAGTTGCACTTCACTCAGATACGCTCAACGAAGCGGGTTTTGTAGAAGATACAATTAAAGCAATCGATGGCCGTGTCATTCACGTTTTCCATACGGAAGGTGCGGGCGGTGGACATGCGCCGGATCAGCTGAGAATGGCAGCATATCCGAATGTGATACCTGCGTCGACGAATCCGACGAAACCGTTTACGACAAATACAATTGATGAACATTTGGACATGTTGATGGTCTGTCACCATTTGAAACACGATGTACCAGAAGATGTGGCGTTCGCCGATTCGAGGATCCGTCCGGAAACGATTGCGGCGGAAGATATTATGCAGGATCTTGGTATCCTCAGCATTATGTCCTCGGACTCGCAAGCGATGGGTCGCGTGGGTGAAGTGACGATTCGAACGTTCCAAACGGCAAATAAAATGAAAATGCAGCGCGGTCCCCTTCCCCAAGACGAAGGAAAAGACAATGATAACTATCGCGTAAAACGCTATATTTCGAAGTTAAATATTAACCCTGCAATCGCACATGGCATTAGCCATGAGGTCGGTTCGATTGAAGAAGGAAAACTTGCGGATATTATTCTTTGGGATCCAGCATTCTTCGGAGTGAAAGCAGAAGTTGTTATTAAAGGCGGAATTGCCGTTTATGCAATGACGGGCGACCCGAATGCTTCGATTCCGACACCTCAACCGATGATGGGAAGAAAAATGTACGGTTTTCACGGTAAAGGTCCACAAAATGCAGCAATGACATTCTTGCCACAAATTGCTGTCGAGGAAGGACTTCCTGAAAAACTTGGTTTGAAGCGAATGATTGGGACTGTGAAGAACTGCCGTAATATATCGAAGGCGGACATGAAACATAACAGTGAAACGCCAGTTATTGACGTGAATCCAGAAACGTATGAAGTGAAAATCGACGGGGAACTTGCTACTTGTGAACCTGTCAGCGTTCTTCCAATGGCGCAAAGGTACTTTTTATTCTAATTAAAAAAGGGGATTAATGAATGCTTATTAATAAAGTCATCGGCAATATTGGTACAAAAGAAGATGTTTCCGATAAGAAAACAGAATGGATTGAACTGGACTGGGAAGAGTTGAGCAAACGCATTCTTCGTACAGAAACGGATCAAGGAACAGACATTGCGTTGTCGCTTGATCAGGAAGAACCGCTTCAGTACGGTGACCTTCTTTTTGAAGACCACAACCGCCGCATCGCGGTACGTACGAAAATGGAACCGGTCATTGTCATTAGCCCGAAAGATATGACGGAAATGGGGAAAGCGGCATTCGAACTTGGGAACCGTCATACGCCCTCTTTGATTGATGAAAACGAAATCATTGTACGTGCAGATCATACGTTAAATAAATTATTGGATGAAGTGGGTGTTTCGTATGAAACAACTGAAAGAAGATTTAAACAACCGTTCAAATACCGTGGACATTCCCACTGATACTGCGCTTTTACAGCTTTTCCAAATTCACGATTCAGCCTTTCCGATTGGATCATTTACACAATCTTACGGAATGGAGACGTATATTCAAGAGGATCTAATTCAAACGAAAACCGAATTGGTCGACTTTTGTACGTCTTTCTTATTCCACAACTTAGTTCGCGGCGATGCGATTCTTATTAAAGAAGCGTATCTCGCCGCTAAAAATCAAGATGTGGATAGGCTTCTTTATCTTGAGCAGCTTTGTGGCGCCATGAAGCTTGCAAAAGAATCACGCGAAGCAAGTGTGAATCTTGGAAGACAATTCATTCGGACGGTTTCCCCACTTGCGACAGATGATTTTCTTGCCAAGTGGAAGGAACGCATCGATTCGAAATCAATCAAAGGACATTACGCGGTTTTGTACGGCATTTATAGTGCAAATATGGAGATTAACGTTCATCACGCAATCATGATGTATTTATTTGCGGCGGTCAATGGACTCGTCCAAAATGCGGTCCGTGCTGTGCCGTTCGGTCAAAATACCGGTGTGCAGGCAATGCATGAAATGATTTTACCTATAACAGAAGCGGCCGAATTGGTTGATACGTTAGGTGAGGAAGATATTAGCAACAATGCGCTCGGAATTGAACTGGCATCTATGAAGCACGAATACTTATATTCAAGACTATTTATTTCTTAACTAAAAGGAGTTTTCTATATGAAACCAGTACGAATCGGTATCGGCGGACCCGTTGGATCGGGCAAAACATCGCTCGTTGACCAACTGACACGCGCGATGCATAAAGATTATCAAATTGCTGTTATTACGAATGATATTTATACACGTGAAGACGCGAAGTTTTTGATGACGAACGGTGTACTTGAAGAGAATCGTATTTTAGGCGTTGAAACGGGAGGTTGTCCACATACGGCGATTCGCGAAGATGCTTCCATGAACTTCGCTGCAATCGATGAAATGAACAGTCGTTTTGATAATTTGGATATTATTTTCGTTGAAAGTGGCGGCGACAATTTGTCCGCAACATTTAGCCCGGAACTTGTTGACGCATACATTTATGTAATCGATGTTGCAGAAGGCCAAGATATCCCGAGAAAAGGCGGACCGGCATTAACGCGCTCGGATCTTTTATTAATCAATAAAACAGACCTTGCTCCGTATGTTGGCGTTGATCTTGAGGTTATGGATAGCGACGCGAAAAAAATGCGCAATGGCAGACCTTATATTTTTGCAGACGTCCGCACACAGAAAAACGTTGACCAAGTTGTCAATTGGATTAAACACAATATGTTACTAGAAGGCGTAAAGCCCGCTGGTGAAAATGCATAAAGTAAACCGCCCGAGACATAACGGAAGACTCGACTTAGAATTTGAACCGAGAAGGGGATATACGCGGATGCCCCATGTTTTCCAACAACCTCCGTTAAAAGCAAGTCGAGAATTGTATGAAGGCAAAGACCCGACAGCAACGGTCTACGTTATGGAGTCGTCTGGTGGAATGGTCGCTGGCGACCGGAACGATATTACGGTGAAGATTGCTCCGGATAGCAAAGTTCGTTTGACTCAGCAATCGGCGTTGAAAATCTATCCATCGCATACCGGAGACACTTGTTTTTATAAGATTGATGTGGAAATGGGGGCACGTGCCCGTCTTGAATGGATGCCCGAAGTGATTATCCCGTTTGTAGATGCAAAGTTTCAAGTGGATACGACACTTAGTGTAGCCGCCGATTCAACCATTTTATGGGGAGAAATCATTGCGCCGGGACGAGAAAAACGCGGTGAAGTTTTCGATTATGAATCGTTTCGTTCGAATTTCAAAATATTTGTTGACGACGAATTAATCGCATTCGATTCCCTTCATTTTTCACCGAAAGAAGTAGACCTAAGCGGTGTTGGTGTTCTCGAAGGTGCAATGTATGTTGGATCTGTTTGGCTCGTAGCACCGAATGTAGCTGAAGTGGATATCCGTGCAATTCAAGAAACGTTGCGAGTGGGCGATGGGTTGCAGGCAGGAATGACACGGCTTGAGGGCAATGCGATCCATTGTAGGTGGCTTGGCCGCGATCAGTGGGCGTTGCAGCAAGAAATGAAACGGGTGTATGCGTTGCTAGCAGAGATGGTTTAAAACAGGACACCTCGGTGTCCTGTTTTGTTGTTTTAATTAATTATGAAAAAGTAAGGAGCATACAAAATGAATGAAACTAGACCGATGAGTCATTCACGTACAATTCAAACGCATCTCGTATTGCCACCAGATACGAATCACTTACAAACAATTTTTGGAGGAAAAGTTCTATCGTATATTGATGAAATTGCAGCCATTACGGCGATGAAACATTCAAAGACGGCTGTCGTCACAGCGTCAATTGATTCTGTCGATTTTCTTTCATCTGCACGTGTCGGGGATGTATTGGAACTCGAAGCAATTGTAACATCGACGGGTCGTTCATCGATGGAAGTATTCGTTTCGGTTCATTCTGTGAACCTTTTAACAGGGGATACGAAATTGACAACGGAGTCATTCCTTACAATGGTTGCTATGGACGAACACAATAAATCGACTCCTGTTCCCGGAATTTATCCGGAAACAGAAAAGGAAACAAGTTTGTACGAAACAGGTCCAGAACGCCGAGCGCATCGGAAATTACGAAGCGAGATGAGACACTAAGTGATTGAACAAGGTGTAATTATTAAGTAGTATATTTGAAACATTCAATACTTTCTCTATTGACTTTTAATTTAGATGCATGTAAGGTAATGATTAACAACTGAATACGTAACTTTCTTATCCAGAGAGATGGAGGGACTGGCCCTATGATATCTCAGCAACAGACTTTTTAAGTACTGTGCTAATTCCAGAAGCTTAAGTGTCATGCTTAAGACTTGGAGATGAGAAGAGCAAATAGCGATTATGCCAAAACCTCTTCTTAACTTACAGAAGAGGTTTTTCTATTTGTTACTTTATCTGGAAAGCGAAGTTGCCTCAGAAATAAAAACAGAGAGAAGGAATTTATAATGACAAACAAAACGACTACTTTAACGAAAGCACCATTCAGAGCGGATCACGTAGGAAGTTTACTACGACCAGATAACTTGCACCAAGCACGTAAAGAATTTAAAGAAGGTACAGTGACTGCAGAACAATTACGTGAAGTGGAAACGAAGGAAATTAAACGAATTGTCGATAAGCAAATTGAAGTAGGATTAGAATTGGTCACGGACGGTGAATTCAGACGGACATGGTGGCATCTAGATTTCCTAGAGCATTTGAATGGATTTGAAGGGTTTGTACCTGAGACTGGATACGTATTTGAAGGCGTTGAAACAGAGCGGTATAACGTTCGTAACAGTGGGAAAATTTCATTTAACCCGGAGCATCCGTTCATTAAAGACTTTATCGAGTTTAACGAAATTGTTGGTGGCCGTGCGGTTGCGAAACAAACAATTCCAAGTCCGAACCAACTATTCAATATCGGTATTCGTGACGAGAATATATACCCAGACATCGAGGAATACGCAAATGACATTATTCAAGCGTATAAGGATGCGCTAAACGCATTTTACGATGCGGGAGTCCGTTACTTACAATTGGATGACGTCTATATCGCTGGACTTTCTGCTCCGGATATCCCATTCAATGACGGGGCCTGTTCAAGAGACCAACTTATTGATCTAGCACTTCGTGTCATTAACGGCGTCCTAGAAGGAAAACCGGAAGATCTAGTTGTGACAACGCACTTATGCCGCGGCAACTACCAATCGACATGGGCGTTTGAAGGAAGCTATGAACTAATTGCACCAACATTACTCGCAAAAGAAAAAGTGGATGGCTTCTTCTTGGAATATGATGATGAGCGTTCAGGAGACTTTAAACCATTGGAACATGTTCCGAATGGCGGAGCAAAAGTGATTCTTGGCGTTGTTACTTCGAAAAATGGAGAAATAGAAGACAAAGAAGCGATTAAGGCACGCATTCAAGAAGCTGCAAAACATGTACCGCATGACCAATTATGCCTAAGCCCGCAATGTGGATTCGCTTCTACACATCATGGCAATAAATTAACAGAAGAACAGCAATGGGAGAAATTGAAGTTCATCGTGGATCTTTCCAAGGAAGTTTGGGGTTAATTAAAAAAAGGAGCTATAAACCATAATGGTTTTAGCTCCTTTTTCTTATATTTGCTAGTGTGTGAAGAAGGATTCATTCCACGGTAAATGGTGCAGCCACGGAGACTTCGTGAAAGGGTTCCCCTTGTGCTAGAAATGATTTTACTAATCGGTATTCCCCGGGTAAAAGTGTTACACCAAGCTCTTCAACGGAGAACTGTTGATGAACTTTTTCACCCGCTAAAAGGATGTTGCCCGAATCTGTGAACCGTTTGTTTTTCAAAAATACCGCGTCCGAATAGGTAATCATATGCCATAAACCATCGACGCGTATTTCGATATGATAAAATGCCCCGTATCCATAATTACGAAGGCTGTCATTTTGTAAAGTCGTTCCGATTAGGGAAGGTGATGTGTCGAATGAATTCTCGTCGAGAATAAGTGTAATTCCATTCTGAGCGTAATTCATTTCTTGATCTGGGGCAGGGTCAGGCAACATTCGAACCGTTGCTTCTTTTCCACAAGCGGCAAGTATAAGTATGAACACGATGAAAAATAGACGGCTCATAAGATCACCTCTACTTTTAGTATATCGATGATTCAGACAGACGACCTTGATTTCCATCAATAATTGAAACTTAATCTGTCCAATTCCGTATAGATTAAAAAGGGGTGTTCGGAATGAGAGAAGGTATACATGCAAGACAAATGGAGCTAACGATGAAACGGACTGACCGCAATCGGGTAAAGCGTCGATTGGAAGGGGTAGAAGTTCAACTACGAGAAGCGTACAAGTTGCGTGACGAACTTCACAAACTGCTAACGAAAGAACAGCAAGATGTTGTGAAGCTTGGAAAGTTTTCTTTTATGAATAAAATAAGCGAGTGGACAGGTAAATGGGATGAAAAGATGGAAAAGGAAATCTCAGAAGCAGCGGGGGCGGAGCTTAAATTTAATGAAGCGGAAAAAAACGTCGTCGATCTTGAAGCTGAAGCAAAAAAATTTAGAGCCCAGATGCAAAACCCAGATTTCGCATATATCGAAGAGGATTGGACAGCTTTTTTGAAGGAAAAAGAGACGTGGATTCGCAGGTACGATTCAGTCGCGAACGGCACGCTTCAAAAAATTGCAGATGAGCGGGTGACACTTCGTTCGACGTTGCGTGAGATTGAAGAAGCACGGGATGCCGGCAATTTAGCAAGTCGTGCACTCGAGGCTGCGCTTGATAAGCTTGGGTCCGCAGAAGGTATGTCGGTTTGGGACACGTTCCTCGGCGGAGGGTTAATTGTGTCCGCACTTAAGTACTCTGAGATTAATAGCTCAGACGATCACGTCCACCGCGCACAGCGTGCACTTCGCCATTTTGAAGCAGAATTGATGGACGTTCAAAACATCGCGTCAGAATCATTCACTGTGAATCAAAATGACATTGTCGCATTTACAGATATCTTTTTCGATAACATCTTTTCGGATTGGATGGTTCATTCAAGGATTACTGACGCAAAAAGTAAATTGAATGCTGTCTTGCAAGATGTACGTAAAGTGCAAGAACAACTCGCTAGAAAACGTGATGAAGTAAATCATGAATTGGAACGGTTGGACATACAGCAGGCAGAGATTATTGAGTCGTGATGGATAGTCATATGGTCATGATTCGCCGATAAAGATTGATGGGGCATTCAATTCTTCCACATAAGGTATTCTTATGGACTTAATACAAAACAATCGAATATCCTAATTAGTCAAATATCCGTATACTAGAAAGAAAGGCGGTGTGCGGATTGGATTACATATTATTATATTTCATCGGGATGGCGGCGATGACGCTTGGTACGTTAGCTGGCGGCGGTGGCCTAATTACGATGCCAGCGATGCTTTTGATGGGGATTCCGATTCATTCGGCTATCGGAGCGGCGAAAATATCGAACACGGTTAGTTCGTTCACAACGTTCATCACCGTTCTTTTAAAAAAGCAGATTACGTTTAAAGAGTCATTTTGGATCATTCCGGCATCGATGGTAGGTGGATTTACAGGTGGTTTCATCGCCACACGTTTGACGGAAAGTACGATGTACACGGTCGCAATCATTTTACTTATATTTGCTTTCTTTACATCATTTCTTTCAAAATCCGACTTCACTGGTACGGAAAATCTTCGTCCGACGAAAGTTGCTGTTCCGGGATTAGTTGGAGTTGGAATGTATGATGGCATGTTTGGACCCGGCCAAGGTACACTTCTTCTTTATTTGTTTAATCACTTACGTATCTCGTATATGCGGGCGATTGGTTTTGTTCGTCTTGCTACATTTTCAAGCGGATTTGGGGCGGCGATCAGTTATATTGCCATGGGGAAAATCATTTGGCCAATTGTATTTGCACTTATGGCTGGTTCCATATCCGGTGCGCAAATCGGGGTCCGCCTCGCTGAAAAATTGAATCCGAAGCATGTTAAAACCTTACTGCGTGTAGTGACGATTACGTTGATTGTTCAACTCATTATTAATCAGTTTATTTGACGAAATGCCCCTTTCTTTCATGGAAGGGGTGTTTTTATATGGAAAAGTAATTCTAATAGTCTCTTTACAACACACTCACGTATAGTGTACTATGTAACTAATACACCGGAGTAGAAAGGAGATGGACTAATGAAACAATGGAATGGGTTATTGAAAAAAGAGTGGGTATCTATGAAGGGGTGGCTTTACGGTACGGTCGGAGCTTCAATACTATTTGTCTTGATAATTCCTTTTGTCGTATCGATGTTTGTAAAGGGAGTCTTTGACGTTTTGCTATTCGCTCTTATCCCGAGTTGGATATTGTTCAGCTTAATTCTTCCTGTTATCGTTTTATTGAATTCATTGAAGAAAGAGACAGGGCGTCTCGATATTTGGTTGCATTCCCCAGTATCAATTTTTAAATTATTTGGCGTAAAAGCCATTTTTGCAGGATTTGTCGGGGCTGTGAATTTGTTCTTTGCTACGTTTGTAGGTTCAATTCAATTAAGTAATTCTAATTTGGATATAGATTTTGCATTTAGTGGGGCGGGCGTTGTGTTTATTTTTGTGTTATTCCTAGTGTCTCTGATGGCTATGTGCATAGGTCTATTTGCTAGAGTGCTTTACCTTGTAATCGAACCGTCTGTGAAGGTGTTTGCAATCCCAATCCTAGTTGGTTTCTTCTTTGTCGTATCCTGGATATTCCAAAGAATCGAAGGGACGATGATTTACGAAAAAATAACTACTTTTGGTCCAATTAGGAGCGTATCAAAGAATGGCTTTTCTATTGAAAAGGAACAATTCTTTTTTGAAGCGAATGAAACGATTTTTCATACAGGCGATCTTCTGGTGAATGTCTTGTTTACGATTCTTTTATTTGTAACTTCGGCAGTTTTATTTGAGAAGAAAGTGAGGTTCTGACGATGGGCATAGATTTTCTTCCAGACAAACCAATTTACCAGCAGCTCATCGAACGGATTACGGGGGATATCATCCGGGGTACATTGCAACCGGGAGAAAAGCTGCCGTCTGTCCGTGAATATGCGGTTGAAGTTGGGGTTAACGCAAATACGATGCAGCGCGTCTATAAGGAGTTGGAGCAAATGGAAATTACTGAAACGAAGAGGGGTCAGGGGTCTTTCGTGACGGAAGATGTAAAGAAAATTGCCGCGCTCCGGGGAGAAGTGAAAAACCAACTTGTGACATCATTCATTCAAAGTGTGGAAGCACTTGGCTTCACGACCGATGAAATGGTACATGATTTACAGAAACGGGGTGGGGGAAATGATTGAGTTACTAAATGTATCGAAAAAGTATAGGGGTAAGAAAGCGTTAGTGGATTTGACACTGGCGATTCCAAAGGGCAAAATAATTGGTCTAGTTGGGGAGAACGGTAGTGGTAAAACGACGCTTTTAAAATTAACGGCAGGGCTATTGACTCCGGATTTGGGAAAAGCAACGTATGGCGGTCAACCAATTACGCGTAAAATTGCGACGGATATTGCATATATGCCCGATGCCGATTTGTTCTATCCGTATTTCACCGTGAATCAGCTGTTTGATTTTTACGATTCGCAGTTTGTTGATTTCGATTTGATTAAAGCAAAAGAGATTGCCCAGTTTTTAAACATTTCCTTGGATTCAAAAATAAAAGGCTTATCAAAAGGAAACCGTGGTCGGGTAAAAATTGCGGTGACGCTCGGACGAGAAGCAAGCTATTATTTACTCGATGAACCGTTCTCGGGACTGGATCCAATGGTGCGCGATGATATTGCAAAAGGACTTATTCGTTATACAGATATAGAGCGACAAACAGTGCTGATGTCGACACATGAGTTAAAAGAAGTGGAACCATTGCTTGATGAAATCGTAGTACTAAGAGGTGGACAAATCATTGCACACGAAGCGGTCGATGTAATCCGCGATACGTACGGGAAGGACGCCACTTCATGGATGGTGTCGTTATTTAGAAGGGAGCAATAATATGGGAATGCAACCAGTAGTAGAACTGAAGAATTTATCGAAAACGATTGGCAAGAAAAAGATTATTGACGATTTGAGTTTGTCTTTATATCCAGGGCAAATAACCGGATTTCTCGGTCCAAACGGGGCTGGAAAAACAACGACAATACGAATGATGGTGGGCCTTATGAATCCGACGAGTGGGGACGTCCTCATTGAAGGCGTGTCACTGGCGGATGATTTTGAAGGCGGACTGTCAAAAATCGGCGTTATTGTGGAAAATCCAGAGATGTATAAGTTCATTTCCGGTTATAAAAATTTAATCCATTTTGCGAACATGCATGAAGGTGTAACGAAAGAGCGAATTGACGAGGTTGTGAATCAGGTAGGGATGCAAAATCGGATTCATGAGAAAGTGTCGACGTATTCACTTGGAATGCGGCAGCGCCTTGGTCTTGCGCAAGCGCTTCTTCACAACCCGAAGTTTTTGATTCTCGATGAGCCAACGAATGGTCTAGATCCAGCAGGAATTCGCGAGTTTCGTGAGCATTTGCGGAACGTTGCGGAAAACGAAGGGGTTTCTGTATTTGTATCAAGCCATATGCTGTCCGAAATCGAACTGATGTGTGACCGGATTGCGGTCATTCAAAATGGTAAGTTAATCGACATTCGGGAAATGTCGGAAACGCAAGAGTCGCATTATTATATTGAAGCACTACCTCTTGATGCGACTGAAGTTCTTCTTACAGAAGAGGGATTCACTGTCGAATCGTATAAAGATGGATTTATTATTCATGCGGAAAAAGGACAGATTCCAGCACTCATTCAACAATTCACAGCACAAAAATACGAGCTGTTTGCGGTTCAACCTTACCGAAAAACGTTGGAAGATGAATTTTTAGAAATGACAGGAGGTGGCCAGATTGCTGAAGCTCATACAAAATGAATGGATGAAATTGTGGAATAAAAAAGGCACTTGGATTATGGTCATTCTCCTTGCGGTTATGGTTGTTGGATTGTCTGGACTCTCTAAGATAATGGAAGAACTATATGATGATTCGGCTTGGACGGAAGAGTTACAGCAAGAACTCGTACAGGTGGAAGAAGAACTGGCCGCGCCTGATTTAGCGGAAGATAAAAAGATTGAACTAATGGAAAGACAAAATGAAATTCAGCAAAATATCGAGTATAGTATTGAAAATAGCAAACCGACAAGCCGCGAACAAACCATTTTGGGTACGTACGGTATGATGTCGCTCGTGCTGCTTCTTATGATTATTGCATCCGCGGGGATTGTTGCTTCAGAGTTTTCACAAGGGACGATTAAGATGTTATTATCCCGTCCGGTTAAACGATGGAAAATACTGACGTCAAAATATGTGACTGTTTTATTATTTGGTTCTACACTTACGGTAATTACGTATGTTTTAAGTATCATTAGTGCATATATTTTCTATCCGGCCGCGGAGGGAAAAACGATTTTTCTTTACGACTCGGAAATTGCAGTTACAGCGGTATTTAGTGAATCTGCTTACTTAGTGCTACTTGCATTTATTTATGTTGTTGTCATGTCGACATTGGCCTTCATGATTGGATCTGTGTTCCGTTCGTCCGCATTGGCGATTGGAGTATCGCTGTTCTTATTTTTTACGGGTTCGATGATTGTGATGTTTCTTGAACGATTTGAGATTGCGAAGTATATTCTTTTCGCACACGATTTGACGCAGTATGAGCTGGGCTACACAGTATTAGATGGCAATACGATGCCATTTTCAATTGTAATCTTAGTTGCCTATGTAGCGATTTTCCTTACGATTAGTTATACGACATTCATTAAAAGGGATATTACTGCATGAAAAAAAGCCCTCTGCATAAGAGGGCTTTTGTGTACTTATTTATGATTGCTGAATGTACGAACAAGGCCAGCAATGTTACCTACGATGACGAATGCGAAAAGTATAAACATGATGTATACGAACCACATGAGAACTTCACTCCTTCTATTCGATAAATGGTAACCCTATTATACCACCATCATCAGTCCCAGGCAATGCAATCAGGGTTTGAGTAGGTGGTAGTTGTGGCAAGGTTGTGCTTTGATGGGAATTCGTCGATAAGTATGTTGGATGCGCCGGTATCCATCATGCAAACAAAAAAAGGACGAACCGGTTTAGCTCGGTTGTCCTTTTTCCATGAAAACTTAAAGTTTTTTTCCTTCTTTCAATAAATCACGAATCTCGGTAAGAAGTACTTCTTGTGCGTCGATTTCCACAACTTCTTCAACCGCTTCTTCTTTCTTTTTAAACTTCGAAAGCAAGCGAATGACGAAAAATATTACAATGGCAACAATTAGAAAATCAATAATAGATTGCAAGAACACGCCATATGTAAAATCTGAATCGCCTACCTTTTTATGCATTCCAGAGAAATCAATACCTCCCGAAAGCATACCAATCAATGGTGTAATAATATTTTCGACGAGTGACGAAACAATCTTACCGAACGCGGCACCAATGACAACGGCAACGGCAAGGTCAAACACGTTTCCTTGAAACGCGAATTCCTTAAAATCTTTCCACATCCAAACCAGCTCCTACTTTATAAATTTAATATGAAGTGCATGCCAACAATCAATAATACTCCTATATCAATAAAGTAAACCACTTTTTAGTATTATGTTGTATATTAGTATAATATTCAATCGAAACGTGTAAAAAACTAGGCTTAACTTAATCTCGTTTCTTCATTTCAAATGCATGTGTTTCCAAATCAATCTCTGCTACATAAACTTGGTCATCTTCGAAGTTCCATTTTTTTATTTCAGCGGTCAGTTTCTTATCATCCAGTGACAATAAGTCGAATGCTAACAAATCACCTTCGGGTTGATTTTCAAGAAATGAAGTAATTGCGGCACTTACTTTTAAGCTATATTCATCATCAAATAAGAAGACTTCTTTGACGGTTCCTTGGGCTGGATAGGATTCAAGAATTTTATCTTCGCTTTTATAGCTGATCAAATCCCCAATTTTAATATCCGCTGCTGAAACTTTTGTACTCATATTTGTATGGAAAATGGTTTGACCGGTAATCGTCCACATTGTCGTATCCGTAAGAATTTCTTGTTCGCTCGCTATAAGTACGACCGACGCATCGGCTAGCAGTTTTTCTGGTGTTGCATTACTTGGCGTTTTTCCACAACCTACAAGTATAATTGCCAACGCGAGTACTCCCGCCCATTTTAATAACTTCATTGCAATAACCTCCGTATTTAGATTAGCCTTCCTCTGCATCCAGTGGAAACCAGCGATACTTTGCAAAATCTACCTTCCCATTGTCTTTGAAAACGATACCCTCTGCTTCAAGGAGCCCTCGTTGATCTTTTGCTGTATAGGAAATTTCCCCCTGCGCATTAATAATCCGGTGCCAAGGAAGTTCATAGTTTTCACTCATCGAATGGAGTACCCGCACGACTTGCCTTGCTCCACGTGGACTTCCCGCGGCGGCAGCAACTTGTCCATATGACATGACATGTCCAGGAGGAATCCCCGTAATAATTTGAATGACTCGTTCAGTAAATAAATTCAAAAGAAGTCACCCCCAATAAAATTAGTATATCAGAAACTGAAACTCTTCAAGGTATTTGAACGTATAGTAAAGAAAACGGGGGGTTCATGAATGTTACTTGATCATTTTAAACGAAATAATTTAATTGCACTTATTTTGAAAATCATGGGGTTAATCGTGATTGCATGGGGAATTCTAAGTGGTATCGTATTTTTAGTTTCAGTTTATGATGAGTACATGGGTGAACTTCCTATTGGTGTTTGGTCAGTCTTTTTCACGCCTATATTGGTTGGTTTTTTGATCATCGGGTTTGGAGAAGTCATTGATTTGCTCCAACGGATTTTTAATCAAAATGAACCGGCAGAAAAAAAGTTATCTTTGTCGGAAGAACCCGAAAAACCGAATCAACCGAATCAACCCCATCCACTTGTCCCGTGGCAGGCGGAACAGGAGATAAGGGAGTTCTATGTAAAAAAAGGCGTAGAAGTTGATCGCATAACAGCTACAAAAGACCAAGATATTTTTGTAGTAGAAGCGAACGGAAAGGTCGAACGTATCGAGTTAGGCGGGTTTTCACCGAAAATTTTATCGGAATAAGGAGAGAAAAGACGATGAATCAAAAAATCACGCCATTTTTAATGTTTTACGGAAATGCGGAAGAGGCAATGAATTTCTATACGTCGATATTCAACGATGCTAAAATCGAAAATTTGCTTCATCAAGAAAATGGAACTGTGATGCATGCTACGTTTACGCTGAATGGACAAACGTTTATGGCAATTGATAATACGACCGGGCAAGAAATCCCGTTCACGGCTGCTATGTCTCTATTTGTCACATGCGACACAGAAAAAGAAAT
Organism: Sporosarcina sp. G11-34; assembly: GCF_026931025.1. Lineage (NCBI taxonomy): Bacteria > Bacillati > Bacillota > Bacilli > Caryophanales > Caryophanaceae > Sporosarcina > Sporosarcina sp. G11-34. Next base: position 96,351 of record NZ_JAHNZW010000007.1, read on the forward strand.
CGACAGTATATACGAACAGCTTTCCAAAGATGGAAAAGTTCTTATGGAGTTGGCGGCAACCCCGTTTAGTATGAAATTTGGATGGGTTGAAGACAAATACGGTGTTTCATGGCAATTAACCCTTGAAAAGTCTACAGAATAAAGAATTTCACGTCTAATATTGAGTGATATACAAAAAAGGCCACACCACGTCTATTTATTGGCGTGAGGTGGTCTTTTGTTGTTGGTACAACCCATAAACACTAATGACAATCGTTACCCAAAATGCACTGGCCGCGATGCCGCCAACAATATCGCTTGGATAATGAACGCCAAGATAAATACGACTTCCCGCAATTAAAGTAATCATTAGTCCGGCACTTAAAACGAGTAGTGTACGACCGGTTGCTGTTTTTACATTCCGCCACGCGATATAAGCAAGAATCGTATACAAACTAAAAGCCATCATCGTATGCCCGCTTGGAAAACTAAAGCCGGGCGCATCCATAATTCGGTGAATTTCAGGGCGCTCCCGTTTGAAATAAACCTTCAGAAGACCATTCAATAAAACAGTGCCTGCAATGACAGTAACAAGAAGAAAAGCTTGTTGTCGGTAACGATATACGAAAAATAAAAGGATGAATCCAATTACTGTAACAGTTGCGACAACGTACCCGGAGCCAATCCAAGTAAAAGCTTGCATAATGGGTGTCAGCCATGGCGACTCCATTCCCTGTACGAAAGCGATAATGGACGTATCAAAATTTTCGATGGATTTGTTTCTAATAATAGACGCAACATAACCGAATAAAACACTGCCCGCGGCACAAATGATAAACGCCACGACAAATCGTAATGAAAGTTTTTGCATAGACAAATAGCTCCTTTTTACATTCCTTAATTGTATAGTATTTCCCTTAACGATGGAAAAGAGTCTTATCATTCGGATTATCCGCATAAATCCACCCGCAGTGGAAATGAAAAATGGTAAACTATAGAAACATCTATCATTTACCAAAAAGGATCGATAACTTTGATATTACTAGTACTAATAGGTTCATATTTTCTTGGGAATGTACTGACAGGCCCAATTATAAGCAAGTTGTTCTATAAGCAGGAAATCCGTGACAAAGGCAGTGGTAACCCCGGAGCACGCAATATCGGCAGATTGTATGGAAAGAAAGCATTCGTTATCACATTCATAGGCGATGCAATGAAAGGAATGCTTGTGATTTTTACCGCCCAATCGCTTGATTTAGGTTCGGAGATTGAACTTTTTACATTGTTTGCCGTGACGCTAGGCCATGTTTATCCAATCCTTTTTAAGTTTCGGGGTGGGAAAGGAATTTCAACATTTATTGGCGGTCTTCTTTTATTTAACCCGCTTGTAGTCGCCGTTTTTATAAGTATCTTTTTGATTGTATATCCTTTCATAAAAAGCTTTACAATCGCAGGAGTTGGAGCAGTTAGTTCGTTACCCGTCATCCTTCTTTTATTTTCATACGAACAATTTACTCTTCTTGCAGCATGTTTGTTATCGGGGCTTGTCCTTTTAGCCCACCGTGAAAATTTAAAAGAAAAAACTTGTCGAAGAAAGGGGCGGGACTCATGAGTTTCGTTTACAAAATTGCAGAAACACCGTTGGAATTTGAACAGATTCATCAATTAAATTACGAAACATTCGTTGAAGAAATTCCGCAACACGAACGGAATTCGTCTCGTGCCTTGATGGATAAATTCCATGATGAAAATACATATATCATTTGCAAAAAAGAGGGACGAGTCATTGGAATGTTGGCGATTCGTAGTAAGCGTCCATTTTCTCTCGATGGAAAAATAGGTGAAATCGAAGGTCATTTGTCATTTAACGTTGAAAATCCCGTGGAGATTAGACTTCTATCTATCGAAAAAAAGTATCGGAACGGACGGGCCTTTCTCGGATTAACCCAAGCACTAGTGGGATATTGCTTAAAAGTAGGTTATGACTCGGCTTTTATATCCGGTACGGTTCGTGAACAAAAACTGTATGGGCAACTCGGTTTTATGCCGTTCGCGCATTTAACGGGTAAGGCTGGGGCTGAGTTTCAACCGATGTACTTAACAAGGAAAACCTTCGACGCAGGTATTGCGGGAAGGCTTGCTAAACCGTGTGTTAATTTTTTGCCAGGGCCCGTAACGATTGCTAAAGAAGTGCAAAATGCAATGATGGCACAACCTTTTTCCCATCGCTCAACTGAATTTGAAAGCATGTTGAAGCGTGTGAAAGATAAATTGACGACACTTACAAGTGCAAAGCATGTTCAACTTCTTCAGGGAACAGGTACATTGGCAAATGATGTTGTTGCGGCACAATTAACTACTAGGGGCGGCAAAGGGTTGATTTTAGTCAACGGAGAATTCGGTTCGAGGCTCATAGATCATGCAACCCGGTTCGGAATGGATTTTGAAACGCTGAAAGTCGAATGGGGAAGCAAATTTGATGAAAAAAGCATTGTAAAAGCGGTCGCGGAAGGAAATTATAATTGGTTGTGGGCAGTCCACTGTGAAACATCGACAGGTGTATTAAACGATTTGGACATGTTGAAAGAAGTGTGCGGAGAGTCTAATGCAACCCTAGCAATTGACAGTGTAAGCTCGATTGGAGCGATGCCAGTCAATCTTGATGGAATTACATACGCTTCAGGGGTAAGTGGAAAAGGGCTGTTGAGTTACACCGGAATTTCTTTCGTATTCCATAATGAGGATGTATTCCCAAACCAAACGTTGCCGCGGTATCTCGATCTTGGTGCATACGCAAAAGCGGGGGGAATCCCCTACTCCCAATCTTCGAATTTACTTTCCGCACTCGATGTTGCGCTATGTAAATATGACAATTCCGCCGAAGTGTTTGCACAAGTTGGGGACCGCGCAAGAAAGGTACGAAAAGTTGTAGAAGAAATCGGATTGAAGATACTTGCACAAGAAAGTATAGCGGCTTCGACCATTTTAACACTGGAATTACCACTGGATTTATCGGCTACACGATTTGGAAATGATTTATTTTTAAATGGCTTTCATGTGCACTATGAAAGCAGTTATTTAAAAGAAAGAAACTGGCTCCAAATCGCTTGCATGAATGATGTGTCGGACAAAGATTTAGACGATTTACTCGACGTATTTCGTAAGTTGTATCAATGTTCTTGTTCCATATAGCTGGTAAGCTAATAGAATATACTTCAATCAAAAAGGGAGAGGTTCATTTTGAAAGAATTACAATCAATTAACGAGTGGAAAGATATTTTAGAGCAATCTAAAAGTGCACCTTTACTTGTACTCAAACATAGTACAACATGTCCAATTAGTGCAGCTGCTTTCAATCGGTTCCATGCATATGAAACAGAAATGCCAAAATACTTTTTAAAAGTAAGAGAAAGTCGCCCTGTATCCAATGCTATCGAAAGCGATTTAGGTGTCGTTCACCAATCTCCGCAGGCCTTTATTTTAAATGAAGGAAAAGCAGTGTGGAATGCATCGCACGGAGCGGTCAACCAAACTGAAATCGATAAAGGGATAAAAGAAAACGTTTAAATTACTAAGTGTGGATAACCCAATTTAAAAGATATCCACATGTGCAAAGATGTAAATTCCAACTATCCACGAAAAGGACTGCAATCGAACTTTTGATTGCGGTTCTTTTTTGTCTAGTCTTCAGCAGGGGCTCGGGTTATATTCAGGCACTTCCGATTTTCTTACGTGAAAACTTTCACAATACATGACAGTTGTCATATGGAAGTCATGACATTTATGTCTTTTTCAAATTAGGACTTGGTACTATTATTAGAAGTAACGAATGATTGATAAATAAAAAATAAAACATAATCTGGGAGGATAACATGACTAAAGAAAAAACAAGGCAGTTGCACAAAGATGTTGCCCCATTTGCCAAGTCCGATAAAAAGAAAAGTATTATGCAACTTATTAACACGGTTCCCCCATTTCTAATTTTATGGTTTCTTGCGTATCAAAGTTTGTCCGTATCCATTTGGTTAACGCTTGGATTCGCTGTAATTGCAGCAGGTTTTGTAATCCGCACATTCATCATTTTTCATGACTGTACGCACGGTTCGTTTTTCAGAAACAGAAAAGCTAATGATATCGTCGGTACAATTACTGGAGTCCTTACACTTTTCGCATATGAAAAATGGAAACGCGAGCATGCGATTCACCACGCATCAAGTTCAAACCTTGATAAGCGCGGGATAGGCGATATTTGGGTAATGACAGTTGAGGAATATGTTGAAGCATCGAAATGGCAACGTTTTGCTTACCGGGTATATCGTAGTCCTATTGTTCTGTTTGGATTTGGACCGATTTATCTTATCCTTGTAACAAGCCGATTTAATCGCAAAGATGCACGTAAAAAAGAACGTAACAATACGTATTTAACGAATGCAATACTCGTTGTACTTTACACACTAATGATCCTACTTGTTGGATGGCAAGCATTTGTTATCGTTCAAGGATCGATCATGTTTGTCGCAGGTTCACTAGGCATTTGGTTGTTCTATATTCAACATACGTTCGAAGACTCTTATTTCGAAGAGGAGTCGGAGTGGGATTATGTGAAAGCAGCTATTGATGGTAGCTCATACTACAAACTGCCAAAAGTATTGCAATGGGCAACGGGTAATATCGGATATCATCACGTCCATCACTTGTCACCACGCGTTCCGAACTACAATCTTGAAGAAGCACACGAATCTACACCGCCTCTTCATAACACAACAACAATTACGATTAAAACGAGCTTAGCGTCACTTAAGTATCGACTGTACGATGAAGACAAGAAAATGTTCGTCGGTTTCAAACAAGTTAAAGACCGTCTTCGTATGCCAAGACCTTCTATTGACTTGAAACCAAAACGTACGAGTTATGACACTAAGTAAATAATATGAGAAAAGCCATTCGATCCTGGTCGAATGGCTTTTCCTTTCCTTCTTATTATTGATACAATGGAATAATAAGACAGGGTGGTGAGTGGGCGATATGCAAAGTTGGTATAGTATTTTCCCGAAAAATATATGGCTTAGTATTTATGCGTGGGCAATCTTTTGTTTTCTACCGTTCTTTTTCATTTTTAGATCTTCATCACCGATTGAAATCACTATCGGGATTTTTTTGCTATTATTATTTTTCCTTTCGTACCGATTTTCATTCCGATCGAAAAGCGGGATTGTTTATATGTGGGTGAGCTTTGAAATTGTCATTAACGTCATTATGACGCTGTTATTTGGTTACGTGTATTTGTCTATATTTACGGCGTTTTTCATCGGTAATATTCGTAATCCAGTAGGTTTTTTCATTATTTATGGACTTCATATCGCCTTTACAGTCCTTGCAATTGTTGCTGGTTTTTTCATCGAAATCGATTTGTTTCTTCCACAAATCCACTTCTTACTCATTTCTGTCATCGGAACAGTACTTTTACCTTTTAATTTATATAACCGGAATAAGCGTGAAAAGTTGGAAGTACAATTGGAAGATGCAAACGTACGTATTTCACAACTAATTATTTTGGAAGAGCGTGAACGAATTTCTCGTGATTTGCATGATACGCTTGGACAGAAGTTATCTTTGATAGGTTTGAAGAGCGACTTGGCTGGAAAGCTCATTTCTAGGGATCCGGAAGCCGCGGTGAAAGAGTTACATGACATTAGGCAAACCGCCAGCACGGCCCTTAAGGAAGTTCGGGAGCTCGTTGCGGATATGCGGGCTATGAAATTGAAAGATGAATTAATTCGAACGGGGCAAATGTTAAAAGCTGCTGAAATGGATTTGATCATTGTAGGGGATCCTTCTTTTATCCAAATCCCGGCAATTGTAGAGAATGTGTTAAGTATGTGCTTGAAAGAAGCGGTGACCAATGTTGTCAAACATAGTTACGGAACGTATTGCCACGTGAAGTTTGAGCAATTGCCAAACGAATTTGTGATAACTGTCGAAGACGATGGGATCGGCATTGCTAGAGGTGGCGAAACATTGCCTGGGAACGGTTTGAGAGGGATGCGAGAACGACTTGAGTTTGTAAATGGAACTTTAAAAGTAGAGGGCGGACAAGGTACGAAATTGTCGATTCGTGTACCTGTTGTTCTGACACATATTATGGGGGTTGATTGATGTGATTCGAATTGTCATAGCGGAAGATCAAGGGATGATGCTCGGCGCACTCGGTTCCTTGTTAAATATGGAAGATGATATGGAAGTTGTCGGCAAAGCAAGAAATGGTGAAGAGGCAGTTGCCTTAGTGAAAGAGCATGAACCGGATATTTGCGTGATGGATATTGAGATGCCGTTGAAGACAGGTTTGGATGCAGCGGAGGAGTTACAAGGTACGTCTTGTAAAATTATTATTTTAACAACTTTTGCACGTGCGGGTTATTTTGAGCGTGCGCGAAAAGCGGGAGTACGCGGTTATTTGCTAAAAGACAGCCCTATTGAGGAGCTTGTCGCTTCCATTCGAACAATTGTCGATGGTCGGCGAATTTATGCGCCCGAACTTGTGGAATTCGTTTTTGGGGACGGTGAAGCGACCGAAAACCCACTGACAGAACGTGAGACACAAGTGCTAAGCCTCATTGCCGATGGAAGAACGACGAAGGAAATAGCGGGGGAATTATTTTTGTCGCCGGGTACTGTGCGAAATTATATTTCGACAATTCTCGATAAACTCGATGTAGGCAACCGGATTGAAGCGATTTCCCGTTTTAAGGAGAAAGGTTGGTTTAAATGAATACAAGTAAGATTGTAGCAATACAGTCTTTCTTGTATTTTTTTGTCTAAAAAGATTATGGTATCATTTATGGGTGGGGGAATGAATAATGAGAAAAACACCGCTTGAGTTGACTGAATACATAGCGAAAATGATTCACGTGGAACGTACGGTTTTTGAAAGTATTGTGGTGAATCTTGACGAGGAGATATATGGTGGGCATAATACAATTGAAAATAAGAGGAGTGTCGTCGCATGAAGGGCAAGTGGATAGATATATCGCAACCGCTACAAAATGGAATTGCTGAATGGCCTGGGGATACGCCATTTACTTATGAGATCGCATTTAGTAAAGCGGACACGGGGTCCGTCAATATTGGTAAGATCACGACAAGTACACATATGGGCACGCATATCGATGCACCGTTTCATTTTGATAACGAAGGTTTGAAAGTGCTCGATTTACCAATTGAGTTGTACATTGGACGTGCGCGTGTCCTTGATTTTACCGGGAAGGAAAGCATTGGACGTGCGGAGTTAGAGGGACTCGATTTCGGGGGTGCGGAACGGATTTTATTGAAAACTGGAAGTGGTAGGGATTTTAGCGTGTTCCCGGAAACATTTACGTATTTGCGGGGAGATATTGGTCCACTATTGAAGGAACGGGGTGTTCGGCTAGTTGGTGTCGATATGCCTTCGGTCGATTCCGAAAATAGTAAAACGTTGGATGCACACCATTCATTGAATGATAACGGAGTTTTCATATTAGAAAACATCGTACTCGATGAGGTAAAGTCCGGAGATTATGAGCTGATCGCATTGCCGCTTGCACTTGCGGATAGTGATGGAAGTCCGGTGCGCGCGGTGCTCAGACCAATTGAAGGGGGAAAGTAAATAAAAAACTCCGCTAAAGTTTGAAATGAGCGGAGTTTTATAGGGTTAATGAATTTTAGAATGTCCAAAGTTGTTCAGTCCATTCGTTATAACAAGGTGCCAGCAACGAACTGGTCGAAGTGATTGCCCATCGACAATAGGAACGCCTCCACGAACCGCTGTAGCTCATTGCTCCTCTTTTGAAATGCCTTGTAGCATGAAGTGCATCCCCTCCTTTCCTGTGAATTATTTTACAGGATACGTAAAAGTGAATTTGGAGTTGCATTCATGGAGAAAACTAGTAAGGCATATGGAACATCGTTTTTCGTTTCATTTGAAGCACCACCATTACTGTATCTTATTCCGACGTAGCGAGGCTTGCGTGTGCTTTTGCGGAATGTAGTACGACACAAGTTTATAAATTATATGAAACAATCTCACATGGTATACTATTCGTAGAACATTTGGAAACGAAGGAGCGAAAAAATATGATGAATCAAGCAGAAGTGAATAAATGGGTGGAAAAGCATCCGCTAATCGAGAAAATAATTGAACGTCAAGAAGTTCTATGGATGAATCCTTTAATCGAACCGGCAGTAATTGGCCTTGAAAAGTCCGGAGTGAGTGCAGCCGACGTCCAAGATGCATCGGATCGTCTTCAACGTTTTGCATCTTACATTCAGCGTGTATTCCCGGAAACAAAAGCTTCGAACGGCATTATTGAATCTCCAATCACTGCCATTCCAAAAATGAAAGAAGCGTTGGGGAACAAATATAAAACAAATATCCCCGGGGAAATTCTTCTAAAGCAAGATAACGCGCTACCGATTTCGGGCTCTATTAAAGCACGCGGTGGTATATACGAAGTGTTGAAGCATGCGGAAACACTTGCTATCGAACATGGATTGATCACAACAGAAGATGATTATGGAAAGTTTGCCGAACCAGAATTCAAAAAACTATTTTCCGAACATAAAATTGCGGTTGGTTCGACAGGGAACTTGGGTTTGAGCATCGGCATTATGAGTGCAAAACTTGGATTCAATGTCACTGTCCATATGTCGGCAGATGCGAAACAATGGAAAAAAGACTTATTGCGTGAAAAAGGAGTAATCGTCGTTGAATATGCGGACGATTACAGCAAAGCAGTGGAAGAAGGGCGTCGTCAGGCAGATGCCGATCCAACATGCCATTTTGTCGATGACGAAAACTCGCTCGACTTATTTTTAGGGTATGCGGTTGCTGGAGAACGGTTAGCGGCGCAATTGAAAGCGCGTGGAACCGTTGTTGACGCAGACAATCCACTATTCGTTTACTTGCCTTGCGGTGTTGGCGGCGGACCAGGTGGTGTCGCATACGGATTGAAACTTGCATTTGGAGATCATGCACACTGTTTCTTCGCGGAGCCAACTCATTCACCTTGTATGGTGCTCGGTATGATGACTGGGCTACATGACTCGATTTCTGTACAAGACTTCGGTTTAGACAATAAAACCGCGGCAGACGGACTGGCAGTAGGTGTTGCTTCCGGTTTCGTTGGAAAAACAATGGAGCCACTGCTGGCGGGTAGCTATACAATCGCGGATCAGACAATGTTCGATTTACTTAAACTTCTGACGGATTCGGAAGGCATCAAACTCGAACCATCTGCACTTGCTGGAATGACAGGGCCTGTAAACCTTATTCGTGGGAATGTGGAAAAAGCGAACTTGCCGGGTGCTACACATATTGTCTGGGGAACCGGTGGAAGTATGGTACCGGAAGAAGAAATGAATTTATATTACGCGACCGGAAAAAAGTAATCGACCTATTTCCCGGGAAATCGACATAAAGACGAAAGACCTCACATTGTGTGAGGTTTTTCGTCTTTATGCATAAAAGGGCACTTTCCGACAATTGGTTCAATATCATCTCCAATGAAAAATTGCTTCCACTCATTATGTGTTGGATCTCCGAAATGGCTAATGTCCGGATGTTTTGGTAATCCGTCCCATACTTCGACACGTTCCCGCACTTTTTCTCGGGACATAACGCCACCTTTTTCAGTCCCTTTCAGTCCTTCGAAAATTTTCCGCGGTTGAAATCCAAGCACCATTGAATTTCCTAAATCACGTGTCTTTCTCTGCTTATAAGCAGGGGCATTACCAAAGGCGAAGATTGGTTCGCCGTGAAAACGGAAATCCCATAAGTGATGATCTGGATCGCGTGGACTTTCCGCAGGCCATTCGATGCCATCGACGTCATGCAAGTATTGTAAAATGTCCCAAAACTGCTTGCGGTATTGTTCTATTGTGCCCTCTTTTTTAAACGGCTCTACGAAAACAAATAGCCCATGCCGTTTGTGCTTTGGATTATCGAAAAGCTCCAAAAAGGTTTCCAGTGCAAGTGGCAAGTTCGTCCAATCTTCTTGTGTCACGTAGGCGTAGCGCAACTCGCCACCTAATTCGGCTGCCATACCGAAATAACAAGGAAATGTCTTATCCGTCACTATTTCCCGAAATGTTTTGTATTCATTCAGAAGCCAATCAGGCAAATCTGTACGTTCTGCAAAATCTTCTTTTGTTAATAAAGTACGAGTACGCTGAAGCATTTATTTACCTCCGTATAGTTAACAGTATTGGTTTGTTGATTGTGTATTCACTACTTTATCAGATAAAGTGGGAATCCTCTTTAGGAAAGGACTTCATCCAATAAGCATATGCACGTCGAAGTGCCTAAATACGTGGGATGTCTTTTGAATTGGGGCATTTCCTTCATAAACTTGAAACATTTAGAGACAATTGACTATTTCATCTTTTCAAATACCTTCCTATCCAGTAGGCTTAAGTTAAGAAGTATATTAGGATACGCCGATGAAAAAAGTTCACTTATATGAAACTTAGAATATAACGGAGGTAGGCTACATGAAAGTTTCTTTATTCATTACGTGTTTGTCTGACATTTTCGCTTCGAATGTTGGGAAAGACACGGTCGAAGTGTTAGAACGGGTTGGTTGTGAAGTCGATTTTCCGGATGCGCAAACTTGTTGCGGTCAACCGTCTTACAATAGTGGATACTTGGAAAATACGAAAGAAACGATGAAACATATGATAAAGGTTTTTCGTGATTCACAGTATGTTGTTGGACCTTCGGGATCATGTGTGGCGATGTTGCGTGGATACGAAGAAATCTTCCGCGGGGATCCCGAGTGGGAAGAGGAAGCAAGAAAACTCGCCGCAAAATCGTTTGAGCTTAGTCAATTTCTTGTGGATGTATTGGGCATTGTAGATGTCGGTTCCCATTTCAAAGGGCGAGTGACTTATCATCCTTCTTGTCATATGACACGCCTATTAGGAGTGAAAGATGCGCCTAAGAAACTTCTGAACCAAATTGAAGGTGTGGAACTTATCGAACTCCCGAACGCGGGAGATTGTTGCGGGTTTGGTGGAACTTTTGCTGTTAAAAACGCTGTCATTTCAGGTGAAATGGTTCAAGAAAAAGCAAATCATGTTGTAGAAACGGAAGCGGAATATTTGGTGGGTGGAGATATGGCTTGTTTGATAAATATCGGCGGCCGATTATCGAGAGAAGGACGAAACATCAAAGTAGTCCATCTCGCCGAAATACTAAACTATCGCTAAAAAGGAAGTGAAATAGATGGGTATTAAAATTAAAACCGGTACATTCGATGAGCGCGTACAAGAAGGAATTGACAATGATTTCATGTTGGGGTCGGTGGCATCTGCCCAAGACCGGCTTGGAGGTCGACTAAAAGATGCAGCTGAAGAACTCGGAAACTGGGAAGATTGGCGTTCATTAGGAGAAGAGATTCGTACACATACATTGCAAAATATCGATTACTATTTACAACAATTAAGCGATAATCTTTCCAAGCGTGGCGGACAGGTCTATTTCGCTGAAACGGCGGAAGATGCAAACAATTATATTCAAGAAGTTGTGAAAAGAAAAAACGCGAAAAAAGTCGTAAAGTCTAAATCGATGGTTACGGAAGAAATCGGTTTAAATAAAGCGCTGCAAGAAGTCGGCGCGGAAGTCGTTGAAACCGATTTAGGTGAATGGATTTTACAGCTGGATGGGGATGTCCCTTCGCATATTGTAGCGCCAGCTTTGCACTTGAATAGAGATCAAGTGAAGCAGACCTTCAAGGATAAAAGAGGTTATGACAAGTCGAATTCGCCGAAAGAATTGGCTTTGTTTGCACGTGAACAATTACGGAAAGACTTTTTGTCGGCCGATATCGGAATTACAGGCTGTAACTTTGCTGTCGCGGAATCGGGCGCGGTTACATTTGTGACGAATGAAGGAAATGCACGACTTGCGACAACGTTACCAGATACCCAAATTACAGTGATGGGCATGGAACGAATTGTTCCGACATGGGAAGAACTCGACGTATTAGTGAGTTTATTGACAAGGGCCGCGGTAGGTCAAAAACTAACGAGTTATGTCACTTCAATTACAGGCACTCGTTTAGAAGGCGAAGTCGATGGACCGGAAGAGTTTCACTTAGTCATTGTCGATAACGGGCGTTCTAAAATTTTAGGAACCGAATTTCAATCGGCACTTCACTGTATCCGTTGCGCGGCATGCATTAACGTCTGCCCGGTGTACCGACATATTGGTGGTCATGCATACGGTTCGATTTACCCGGGGCCAATTGGTGCGGTTCTGACGCCACTCTTAGACGGATACGAAAACCATAAAGAATTGCCACATGCTTCTACGCTATGCGCAGCTTGTACGGATGTATGCCCTGTAAAAATTCCACTTCACAATCATTTAATTCGTCATCGGGAAATTATGGTGGAACAAAAAATATCTCCGAAGATGGAAAAAGTCGCAATGGATGGGTTCGTTAAGTGGTCGACACATCCAGCCGCCTACAAAATGAGCGCGAAACTTGCAAGAACCGCTTTAAAACCATGGTCGAAAGATGAAACAATTATAAAAGGTCCAGGTCCTTTAAAAGAGTGGACCGCACAGCGCGATTTCCCCGCTCCAAGTCAACAAACGTTTCGTTCTTGGTTTAAAGAACGTCAAAAAGGGGAGACAACACGATGACCATTCAAAACAGAGATGCTTTTTTAGATAAGTTGGCAAATAGTCTTGGGAGGCCTCGTATTACAGAAGGAGTCGTGCGCCCAAAATGGAGTTTGAGTCCGCAATGGGATGTGTACGAAGGCTATTCAAAAGATGAATTGGTCGATGTGTTAGAAAAACAATGCAAATCGATTCATACAAATTTTAAAAAGACGGACCAAAATGGGTTGGCCGATTTACTTAAAGAAGTGATCAAATCACATGACGGAAACAAAGTAATTGCGGTAAACGATAAACGAAATGCCGAATATGGGGTGGACGTTGTGTATGGTGACCTTCGAAGTGAAGGCAAGGACGTTCGGCTGTGGGATTGGACTATCGGAAAAGAAAACCAAGTATTTTCGGAGCAAGCGGATATCGGAATTACGTTTAGCGATATTACTCTAGCTGAATCCGGCACGCTCACTTTATTTAACGATAAAGACAATGGTCGTTCGATTAGTTTATTGCCAAGAGTTCATATAGCAATTATCCCCAAAAGCACAATGGTGCCGCGGATGACGCAAGCAGTTAAACAAATTCACGAAGCTAATCAGCGCGGGCAAGACGTCTCCTCATGTGTAAGTTTCATTTCCGGACCGAGTAATAGCGCGGATATTGAAATGAACCTCATTGTTGGCGTACATGGACCAGTGGAATCGACGTATATTGTCGTGGACGATAAATAAAAAAACGTTAGATATACGTTGAAACAGTTCCTTCTAATTTGAATAAAACCTCACATCTTGGACTCGAAAATAGAGTTTGAGATGTGGGGTTTTTTCTTGCGGAAAAATATTGGTATATTTTGGTGCGTTGAAAAAGGGTTAATTATATATATAAGGGACAAAATAATTAGTGTGTGAAATGAGAAAATAGGAAGCGAGGAGAATGATAAATGGACTTTTTTAAGGCAATAAGTTTTAAATTTATTATGGTGACTGCGTTGATGTGGGTCTTTTTAAGTTATTTCGGCTTTTCTTTTGGAGATGTAATTATCACGAGTATCCTATTTACGGGAATTTCGTTTATCGTCGGTGACTTATTCATTTTACCAAGAATGGGGAATGGTGCCGCAACAATTGCCGACTTTGGAGTAGCGGCAGTTCTGATCTGGTCGCTCGGCTTTTATTTGTTCGAGCCGTTTGCCGGATTAGTAACGGTAGCCATTGTAACAGCCATCATCGTCGCATTTGCGGAGGCTTTTTTCCACCGATATATGCAAAACCAAGTGTTACCGACCCCGGTTTTGAGAAATCAAAAAGTACCCGATTATTATGAGAAAAAGGTTATGGCCGCCGAATTTGGAAAGATATTCGATTTCGAAACGAGTAGGGAAATCGTGGAAGGTAAAAATAGAGAAGAGAAAAAGTTGAAAGAAGAAAAGGAACGAGTGAAAGAAGATTATTATAATGGCTAAGCAGGAGAGGGAATGTCCAAGATTCAGTGGGCGTTCCTTTTTTATTTGGGATGTCCGCTGAATGGTGCGTAATGTCCGCTCAATGGCGGGAGATGTGCACTCAATTCGATGAAATGTCCACTCCCGGGGCGGATGTGCGCTGAATGGTGCGTAATGTCCGCTCAATGGCGGGAAATGTGCACTCAATTAGATGAAATGTCCACTCCCGCGCGGATGTGCGCTGAATCGTGCGTAATGTCCGCTCAATGGCGGGAAATGTGCACTCAATTGGATGTAATGTCCACTCCCGGGGCGGATGTGCACTGAATGGTGCGTAATGTGCGCTCAATCACGGTTAATGTGCACTCAATTGGATGAAATATCCACTCCCGGCGCGGATGTGCACTGAATGGTGCGTAATGTCCACTCAATCGCGGGAAATGTCCGCCCAATCCTCATTAATCTCCACTCCCCGCGCCCAAAGCCTATCCCGATCCATACAAAAAAGCGTTTGCCTCTACAAAAATTACTTTGTAGAGGCAAACGCTTTTAGTGATTTTATAATTAAGATAGAATCTCTCGAAGCTTTTCTTTCGACTTTCTTGGAGCGACTTCTTTCTCGCTCAACCTGACAAATATATTATTAGAAATTAATGAAAGGATGATGAAGATCGTTCCGATATAATCATAAATGGTAAGGGGTGTACCTTGAAAGTATGAAATAGCTAGCGTTGTAATGGGCACGAAGTTAATAAACAACAGTCCATTTAATGGCGAAAGAATACTAACACCAACGTTCCAACCAACTAACGCAATTACACCCGGGAAAATAATCATGAATAATAAATGTGGACTCACAGTTACAATCGTTGCTACAGTCGGCACGGTTACATAGCCCGTCAAAGTGACTAGCGCAACAACAACCGCTGCTGTAATCGTTCCAAGTAAACAACTCATTGTCGAATAGCGCAGTGCAGACCAGCCACTTTCGCTAAATTTACTTCCACCCATTGTGTAAACAACCCATCCAATAACTGCGATTAGAATGAGTAATGATGGAATAATATCATCCGTCGCTGTTAGAAATGCTCCGAAATCACCTTTTGTGATAACGAGTGAAACCCCTACAAACGCAAGAAACACGCAGAACAATGTGAATGCATGAGGGCGTTTCCTAACGAGCATCCATACTATAACAATCGAAATCATCGGCATTAAAGACTCCATGATTGACGCCACCATCGTACCGGGACCACCCAACAAATCTTGTCCCCAGAAGATGAGCAGATTGTAAACGGCAAAAGCCATTGTTCCGAAAAACCATAACAATAAACCTTTTCCTTCAAAACGAAATGCTTGTTTTCCTTCCTTCCATAACAGAATGACAACTAAAATAACGGTTACGGAAACATAACGGAAAATAGTGAAATAAAACGGGTCAATATAATTGAACGCATGGTTCGCTACCGGAAACATCGCGCCCCAAGACACGCTCGCTATAAAACACAAGAAAGCCCCTAATAAAACTTTATTTTTCACGAAATAAAAATCTCCTTCTATATCTTTCTCTATACCTATTAGACTACAGAACGGACATCATGTAAAATGAATGATAATGATGTTTGTTATCAATTTTAATGATACCTAAAAAGGAGATACAATAATGGAATTTAAAGATTTAGAGATTTTTCAAATGGTCGCCAAAAAAGGGACTGTTACAGAAGCCGCAAAAGAACTAAGCTATGTGCAGTCGAACATTACCGCGAGAATTAAAAAGCTAGAAGCCGAACTAAACACGCCGTTGTTTAATAGACATAACCGAGGCATGACGTTAACACCTGAAGGGAAAAAACTTTTAGTGTACTGTGAAAAAATCTTAACGCTGACGAATGAAATGAAAAAAGTCGTCCAAAGTAAAGACGAGCCATCTGGAAAATTAGAAATTGGTACAGTGGAAACCGTTATCCAATTGCCAAATATTTTATCTGCCTACAATAAAAAGTATAAAAATGTAGATCTCTCTCTTTTATCGGGTGTTACGGAAAAACTGCAGGAAGACGTATTGAACCACAAGTTGGACGGGGCATTTGTCACAGAAACAGGCCCCCATCCAGACCTTATTTCTCACGCGGTATTCCAAGAAGAGCTTGTCTTAATTTCAGATGTCAATGCAACCTCACTCGACCAATTAAAAGATAGGCCATTCCTCTGTTTTAGCGAAGGATGTGGCTATCGAGCACGACTTGAAGAATGGTATAAAGACCAAAATATTACCCCTCAAAAAGTAATGGAGTTTGGCACGTTGGAAACCATTTTAAGCAGTGTCGTCGTAGGCCTTGGCATCACTTTCGTTCCTAAATCATCCATTGGTTATTTAGTCAAAAGAAACCTCATTCAATGTCATGAACTTCCCGAAAAGTATAGTAAAATCAACACGGTTTTCATTCGGCGATCGAATTCATACGTAACTTCGACAATCGAAAAGTTTATCGAAGCAATTGAGAATAGCAATACGGAAATAGCTTAACAACTAGCCGTTCTTGAATGAAAAATGCTAGAGGCTTCATTGCAATTAATTCCAGTGGTTGGTAAACTATCTTCAAGGTTATCAATATTTGATAATTTAGATTACTGAAGCAGGGGGAGTTTTGGAAATGTTTTTACCAGAAATTTTAGCTAGTCATGCCAAAAGTCAGCCGAATAAAATATTTACTTCATACAATGGACGCCAGTGGACATATGGCGAGTTTTTCGAAAAAGTAAAACGGGTTGCGGCTTATTTTCAAGCGAGGGGTTATAAGAAAGAGGATATTATCGCACTTTATTCCTTGAATTCAGATATATTTCTAGTTTGCTATTATGGGATTCAATTGGGTGGATTTTCAGTCATGCCAATCAATACGAAATTGGCTCCACCCGAAGTAGAATATATTTTCAACCATTCGGAAGCCAAATCACTTATTTACGATGTCCGCCTTGAAAATATTATTACTGATACAAAACACGACTTTCAAGAAAAACTAGCAATTGGTGGAGAAGATGCAATTGGAGCAATTATCGAAGATGCATCACTAAAGTTTCGGCGAGCGCGATTAGGCGGGAACGACACGTCGGTTGTCATGTATACATCTGGAACGACAGGCAAGCCAAAAGGGGTCATGTTGACACATCGAAATATTCTTGCTGCGGGTGAAATTTGGTCGAAAGCAATGGATATTACCGTAAACGATCGAATGCTCGTCTCCACACCGTTATTTCACTGCGCAGCAGCCCATGTATTCGTCGTACCGGTGACATATAGAGGTGGAACGATTATTATCGAGGAAACGTTCTCGACAGACAAAACGCTTAAGTTGTTGAAGGACGCAAGACCGACGATGTTCTTTGGTGTTCCGGCAATGTATACGATTATTTTGAACTTGCCTCATATTAAGGAGATTGAACTACCAACATTACGTTTATTTGGTTATGGGGCGGCACCAATGCCTTATGAAATCTTGAAGAAATTAAAAGAAACATTTCCAAGTGTGAAGGTACAAAATTTATATGGTCAAACAGAAAATGTACCCGCGGCTTCTACATTAAAAGACCATCTTGCACTCGAAAAAATAGGTTCAGTCGGAGAACCGCTTCCGCAAACCGAAATCCGGGTAGTAGACGTGTTCGGAAGGTCGGTCCCAGTAGGTCAAGTCGGAGAAATTGTTGTAAAAGGGCCTCAAGTAATGAAAGGCTATTTGAAGAATAAAGAAGAAACGAACCGCACGATTAAAGAGGGCTGGTTATATTCAGGAGACTTAGGAAAGTTTGACGAAGATGGACTCTTGTATGTCGTCGACCGTAAAAACGATATGATTATTCGCGGTGGTGAAAACGTCTATCCCGTCGAAGTAGAAGAAGTGCTTTACCAAATCCCTGAATTGCTAGAAGCGGCGGTCGTTGGGGTACCTCACGAAGTTTACGGTGAAGTACCAAAAGCATTTGCTGTCTTAAAAGAAGGGCAATCGATTACGGAAGAACAAATTATTGCCTATTGTGGAACGCAACTAGCGAAATTTAAAGTTCCATTGGAAGTTGAACTTATGGACGAATTACCACGAAATGCTTCCGGAAAAGTGTTGAAACATACACTTTCGTCAAGTAAAGAAGCGAGAGTATAAGCCAAAAGGAGAAATCAGACTATGAAAAATGTATATATTGTTGACGGGGCAAGAACGGCGTTTACCGAGTTCGGAGGATCCTTTGCAAAAGTGGATGCAGCAGAGCTCGGCACAGCAACTGCCATTGAAGCATTGAGGCGTTCGAATGTGCAACCTGAAAAAATAGATCATGTCATTTATGGAAATGTCATTCATACAGGAAAAAATGCTTCCTACCTTGCCCGCCATATTGGGCTAAATGCTGGAGTTCCGCAAGAGGTTCCGGCTTTAACATTGAATCGTCTGTGTGGATCTGGAATGCAAAGTATTGTATCGGGAGCACAACATATTTTATTGGGGGAAGCAGAAATCGTTTTAGCGGGTGGTGCGGAAAATATGTCGCAATCACCGTACTCGAATTTTGAACAACGATTCAGTGCATCTAAGTTAGGAAATGTGCAATTTGAAGACATGCTACAAGCGACATTGGTAGACCAATACACGGGAAGTGGTATGGGGATGACAGCAGAAAAACTGTCGGAACAATACGAGATTTCCAGGGAAGACCAAGATGCATTTGCGATTGAATCAAATCAACGCGCATCAAAAGCGGCGGCAGATGGCATATTCGCGGAAGAAATCGTACCGGTTGAAGTGAAAACGCGTAAAGGCACAGTAATTGTTGATAAAGATGAGCATATTAAGCCAGAAGTGAATGCTGAAGGGATGGCGAAGCTTCGACCGGCGTTTAAAAAGGATGGAACAGTGACCGCTGGAAATGCCTCGGGAATTAACGACGGGGCGGCATCCGTTGTCGTTGCCAGTGGAAAGGCTGTAACAGAACATGGTCTACAACCTATCGCACGCATCGTTTCTTGGGGAGTCGTCGGTGTGGACCCAACAATCATGGGAATCGGTCCAGTACCTGCAATTAAACAGGCATTAGAAAGAGCCGATTTGACGATTGAAGATATGGATATTATTGAAATAAACGAGGCTTTTTCCGCTCAATACTTAGCTGTAGAAAAAGAATTGGGCTTAGATCGTTCGAAAACAAACGTCAACGGTGGGGCCGTTGCACTTGGGCATCCTGTCGGCGCAAGTGGTGCAAGAATTTTACTATCAGCAGCTTACGAGTTGAAACGCCGCAATGCAAAATACGCAGTGGCGAGTTTATGTATCGGCGGTGGACAAGGAATTGCGGTGATAATTGAAAACGCGTAAACTTCCAGTAATTATTGCGCCAATGTTTTTAGAATCTACAACCCAAATTCTGTTTTTCATCTAAATCGAGAATGTTAGATACCTAGTTTTGAAACAACTTCGTAGTTGTTCCAAAACCGGGTATCTTTTTTATAAAGTATTTTTACATAAATGTCCCCTTTTTGAACGTTCCAACCTATATACGATATGACGGTGTTATTGACCAGTCATATCGTGCAAAAGGGGACGAGCTTATGAATTATTTAACCGACTACCAACCATTTGAAAGTAAAAAGGAATTAAACGAAGCGGTATCTTCACATTTTGACCGCTGCAACTTTGAATTGAACGAAACAGACCGAGAAGTACTGCTCATGTTAAGTCGCTACTCTGTAAAATACCCAGGCGTGGCCCATTTAAAGACGTCCACAATCGCGGAAAAAGTTAAGAAATCGAATCGCACAGTTCAACGCACCATTCGGAAACTAGAAGCTTTATTAATCATCGAAAAAAAGCCATTTCTTCGACAAGTATCTGGTGGTTTTGGAGCCAATCTTTATATTTTTTTACCGCCGAATGTCATATCGGAACTGTCACCTCGCAAGGAAGTAGCTAAGCCAGACACACCAACGACTGAAGCCACTATTTCAGAGAATGAACCTATTCTTTCTATAAGCAATAAAGATCTTTATATTCATAATACGTATGAGCAAGTGACCGTCACTCATTACACACGATTCAAAAATTGTATCCAATCATTCAAAGGCGAAGACAATCAGCCACTCGTCAGCCGATTGTATGGCATCTATCGTGCAAAAGTGTTGCGCCTATTGAAATTCGATATCCACAAAGGGAAAAAAGAGCTTTTAGAAGCACTTTCTATTCAGGCGATTAAGATCACGTTCCAAGCGACCAAAAAGAAGACTATCCGTAACTTATTTGGCTATTATGACGGCGTCCTCCGTGAATTAATCGACAAGGCATTATTTAGCGATGCATTTATGGATTATGATTGTGCTGTGGAAATGAAGATTCCCAATAAAGTTTTGTGAATTGGAATCTATGCGGTAAGAAACGATGGTACTTATATACCAAATTGTTATTTATATTTGTAGCTTAGCCTGTACTTCGTATAATGGGGTACAAAGTACGGATGAAAAGGAAAGCAAAAAAGAGGAGAAGGATGAAGAGTCTTCTGAGTCAGTTCGTTTTGACGACGGAGAATATCCAGAAGACTTTCCGTGGCCCGTATTGGAAGAGTGGGAAGCAAAAAGTTTCGTGACGAGGCTTGTCGAAGGCGAGAAAAATTGGAACGGAAAATTCATGTTTGAACAAGACGCATAAGAAAAAGGCCGATACAAGAATGTATCAGCCAAAAGAAATTTCTAATTGTACTTCTGAGGGTGTATCGGTTGCCTCGATTTCGGCAATTCGATTTCCCATTACTTCGATTAGACCGACGACGAGTGCATTTCCCATACAGAAGTAGCGCATTCGGTCTGTCATACCCGCTGTCCAGTCATCCGGAAAGCTATTTAGTCTTTCGCATTCAATGGGAGTTAAAAACCTTTTTCGTCCATTGACTTCAACAATATGAGTACTTCGGTTTGTTGAGCCTTCGCTTGTCAACATTGTTCTCCCGGGCTTGTCCAATAAGTCAGTGGGGGACATTCCACCTTCTGAAAAAGTATATTTATGCCCATCAACCGTAGTTCTTTCTATCTTTTTCGCACCCCTTAGGTAATCGAACTTTACTTCAACTTCCGGGGAGAGATAAAACTTTTCATCAATTAGGTCTTCATCTAATAAGATATCTTGAAGTGGTATCGATTCTTCAAGTTTAGGATCTACGTGTGCAGTGAAAATCTGTCCATTTCTCATTAGTCCAGCAGTGTGAAAGTTAAATGAAAAATCATTAGATACCTCTATAATATCTTCTGGAAGTACCTTCGAGCCTGTCCGCCCTTTGTAGGGTTCGTCTTTGACGGGAAATGGTTTTGCAAAGAATCCTTCATTGAACACGATATCTTGTGAATCTAATTCTAGTTGTTTTTCTGCAAACGAAACTCCATTTTTATAAGCGAATATGAAAACTCGTCTTCGCCTCTGCGCAAAACCATACTCGGCGGCATTAATAACGCGCCATTCGACGCTATAATCCAAATCGCTAAACGTGGAAAGCATGACTGCGAAGTCCCGACCCCTTTGGGCCGAAGGAGATTTCAGTAGTCGATCTACATTTTCAAGAAGAACATATTTTGGATGAGAGTTTTCTATAACTCTTTTAATTTCCCAGAAAAGGACTCCTTTTTTACCTTGAATTCCTTGTTCGCCTGAAAGTGTGCGAGCAACAGAGTAATCTTGGCAAGGAAATCCCCCGACTAATAGGTCAGGAGCAAGTTGCTGGAATTTCTCATCTGATACTTGTGCTATATCTTCATTGCTATGTTCTCCACTTTTAAAATTCCGTGTATAACAATTAAAAGCATCTTGTGCTTTACGGGAAGGTTCCCATTGGTTGGCCCATGTAACATCGAAAAGGAAGGGATTGGCCTTTTCTAATCCAAGACGAAAACCACCTACACCGGCGAATAATTCCATTACGCGTATCGTATTGTTAGTTTTCACTTTACGAACATCCTTTCGACTCATTTGATTTATTATACCTTATTTCGACAAGAAGATCAAGAAAAAGGCAAGAATAAATAAAAGTCCAATGAAAATATAAAATGTAAAGTTATAAATATAAAGGTGAAAGTAAATTGTATGGAGAAGATGTATATTGTGTATCTGTATAAAAATTCCATTACAAATATACCTAAGAGAGTATGATAATAAGTTAATGTAACGAAAATTAGGAGGCTTACTTTATGAATCGAAAATATGACGAAACCAATAAAGAATCAATCTTTCAATATGCCCAAAAGTTGAAAGGTCAAACCTTTAATGAGGTCTGTGATCAAGACAAAGTTTTTTTACAACCTGACCAAGATCCTTTAATTTATAAAGAAGAATATAAAAATAAAAAGAGAAAAGGTGGATTAGGTGAAATTATAGAAGAACGCTATTTCCACTACAAAATTGACAATGAAGCAAGAGCCGATTTTCCAAAGGCGGAATTAGAATTAAAGGTAACTCCTTATAAAATCAATAAAAACAAAACGTTGTCAGCAAAAGAACGATTGAGTATTTCCATGATAGATTATATGAAAATTATTGACACCGACTTTTATGACAGTAATGCGTGGGAGAAAATCAAGAATATTTTACTCATTTATTACCATGCGGACTCAGAAATCCAAGATCGCTTAAATTATATTGTTGATTACATATACCTTTATTCCCCTTCGGAAGCAGATTTGAAAATTATCCTTCATGACTATGATACGATTCAAAAAAAAGTGCTGGACGGGAAAGCCCATGAATTGTCCGAGGGCGATACTATTTATTTGGGGGCTGCAACGAAATCAAGTAGTTCAAAGCAGAGGACATCCCAACCATGCTCATCAGAACTTGCAAAACCGAGAGCATTTTCTCTTAAAAATTCATACATGACATATTTACTTCGTAATGAAATCGTGCCACAAGCAGGACAAGAAGAGCAACAAGATAAAGTCATCCAAGATAGTGATGTTACTGACTTTGAAGCGTATGTACTTGGGAAAATAAATGAATATAAAGGATGCAGGAGCGGAGATTTATTCAAGCGCTTTCTAGCAGGAGAATACAAAGACTCTTACTCGGATTATAGTCGAATTGCTTATGCAATTTTAGGCGTCCGAACAGAAAATGCAGAGGAATTTGAAAAGGCGAGTATTGTTGTGAAAGCAATACGTATCGATGTTGATAATCGGGGACGAAATAAAATTGTTGAATCTATGTCTTTTCCTGCATTTGAAATTAAGGAACTTGTGGAAGAAGAGTGGGAAACATCTGAGACTCGCCAGTATTTTGAAGAAACAAAGTTCCTCTTTGTACTTTATCAACAAGATGAAGATGGATACTATTTATCTGGGGCATTATTTTGGAATATGCCTGTTTCTGAAATAGACGGGGATCTGCAAAAAGAGTGGACGAGAGCTAGGGACACATTTAAACGTGGGGTTAAGTTTAGGTTGAAAGAGCAAAAGAATGGCATCTTCGTGCATAATGACTTGCCGAAAGGTTCTAATACGAATATCCTTCACGTCCGTCCGCACACCGGAAAATCAGCATATTTAATAAGGGAACTCAATTACACTAAAGGCAATATTGAACGACATGGAGACCAACTACCTAATGGAGATTTTATGACGATTCAAAGTTTCTGGCTTAATAATCATTATATATTTAAACAGGTTAAAGATTATTTAAGTCGCTCATAAGTCTAACCTATCCTGAAAAGTGTTTTTCATTCCAAGGATTTGTCGTGGTAAGCAGCTTTTATTTCATTGACGAATTCCATCGTGTCATTGACTGCCTTTGTAAAGTCCTTTTTGATTTCGTGTTCCCAGACCCGCTTAATATTCCAATTCCTTTCTGTATAATAAGCAGTTACTTCAAGATCCCTTGCGATGTTCCGTGCAAACTTTGCATTCCAAAAATCTTGATTGCTTTTGGGTCTTTTAAGATGAATCGGACAAGCATGCCAGTAGCAGGAGTCGACAAAAATAACAATTTTATATTTTTTAATAGCAATGTCGGGAGTCCCTTTGAGATTTTTTACGTTTCTGCGATAGCGTAGCCCTTTATCCCATAGGGCGCGGGCGAACAGGTTCTCAAGTTTGGATATGGATTTAATTTTGCCCATTAACTTGCTTCGCTGTTCCTTGGACATGATGTCAGCCATGATGAACCACCTTTTTCACATAGCCTTCCCAATCCATTGGATAGGTTAAACAATAGTGAACCGCAAGCGAGCTACACATTTCTGCAATAATGAGTACATAGTGTTACAAGGGTTTATTCCTTGGTAATACTATGTACTTTTAAAATGGGTGCCTAGTTCTGAAACAATTTGGGGGTGTTTTAGAACCGGGCACCTTATTTACTAGTGGATTATGTTTTAAAACTCAGAAACAGTAACAGAACGTTGAAATCCCAAGAAGTCCAAAAATTTATCAACTCAGTGGAAAACAAAAGTGATATTCACATCTTTGTAAAAAAGGACGACGATGAAGGAACTGATTTTTATTATTTAGGCAAAGGATTTCCGGACAAATCGAGCGTTGAAGAGGATCGAATGGTTGATAAGAACGGGAAGGATCTTCCGGTCGTTCATATGAACATGGTGATGGAGCAGGCAGTGGAGGGTAAGCTTTATCATTATTTAATAGAAGAATGAATAGGGAGGCTCTACTTGTGGTAAGGGGAGCCGTACCATAAGTAACGACGAATTTTTGCTATAACCGCGCATAGGTCGCAGAAAGCCCTTCTCCTACGGGGAGAAGGGCTTTCTGCGACTTATGAGGAAAGTTACTAGGCAGTAGTATTAGTCTTTATTTATAGAGTATATTCACTATTAACATGATATCTTCCTATTGGTACCACAGAAGGAGAGCCCGAAATCGGATCTTTTATCACTGTGCAACGAAGCCCGAAAATGTCGTTAATCAATTCACTTTTAATGACCTTTGAAGGCTTACCTTCCGCAACTAGCTTTCCTTGACGAAGGGCAAAAATATGGTCTGCGTAACGTGCGGCCAAGTTGATATCATGAAGGACCATTACAATCGTTGTTCCGTGTTTTCGGTTAAGATCAGTCAACAGGTCAAGAATTTCAATTTGATACGTAATATCCAAAAAAGTCGTCGGTTCATCAAGAAATAAAATATCGGTTTGCTGCGCCAACGCCATTGCAATCCAGACGCGCTGTCTTTGTCCGCCGGATAGTTCGTCAATGTTCTGGTTTGCAAATTCGGTAATGTCCATAATATCCATCGCTTCGGCAACGGCTTCATAATCCTTTTTTGTCCAACCGGAGAACATGGATTGGTAGGGGTACCTTCCTCGGCCAACCAAATCCGTCACCGATATTCCCTCTGGAACAATGGGGGATTGCGGCAGAAGCCCTAAAACGCGCGCCAATTGTTTCGGCGGGATTTTGCTGAGCGGTTTTCCATCCAGTGTAATTTTTCCGGATGTCGGTTTAATAAGTCTTGCCAATGTTTTAAGAAGCGTAGACTTTCCGCAGCCGTTTGGGCCGATAATGACGCTGATTTTATTGCTCGGAATCAAAAGGTTTACGCCATGGACAATGGTTTTATGATCGTAGCCCGAAACGACTTGTTCAGCTTGAAAAGTATGTGCCTGTTTCATTATAAATCTCCTTTTTGATTCATTCGGATTAACAAGTAGATCAAGTAGGGAGCTCCTAGAATGCCTGTGATGACACCTGCAGGGTATCTCGCAACGAATACGAATTGCCCAATCAGATCCGACGCTAGGACTAAAACGATGCCAACAAGACCCGCCGGAATAATGTTTGAAAACCCCGCACCAACTAATCTTTTTGCGATAGGTCCAGAAAGGAATGCGATAAATGCAATGGGTCCCGTTGTAGCGGTAGCTAACGCAATGATTAGGACTGAACTAATAATAAGTACAAGTCTTGTCTTATCTGTATCAATTCCAAGTGAAGTCGCAGCCTGCTCTCCTAGTTCCAACATATCCAATCGTCTCCCGAGGAAGATGATGACAGGTGCGAAGATAAGAACTGTTAGGATTAAAGGGAAAAGATTCTCCATTTTAGCGCCATTTAGACTCCCGCTAAGCCATCTCATTGCAGTAGGAATGTCCTGTTTTTGACCAATCAGTAGTAAATAGGATATGACAGCGTTCAATATTGCTTGAATGCCAATTCCAACTAAGATTAATCTCCCGATTGAAAAAGAAGTCCCTTTTGATAATAGAAAAATAACAATGACTGTAGCAAGTCCACCAACAACAGAAGCAATTGAAACAACCAAATTGCTTGCCTGAAGAATAATGATGCAAAAAACAGCGGCTGCACTTGAACCAGCTGTAATTCCGATGACATTAGGGTTTGCCAAAGGGTTTCGCAACATTGTCTGGAATACTGTACCGGCTATTCCGAAAGCGAATCCGGCAAAAACACCTGCCACCATTCGTGGGAAACGGATGGTCCCCACTGCAAATGATGCGCCTTTTACTTGTTCACCCAGCAGTACACGTATGACATCTTGAACGGGGTAAATTGTGTTTCCTAGCATAAGCATAGTGCAGCAAAGAGCGAAAGCGATGACTGCAAGTAAGGAAGTCACGAGTATAAAACGACGACGTCTCTTTGTTCTGCCAACTATAATAAGATTCATTGATTCGTTTATCATAATGTACGCATCTTCGCTTTCATCGTTAGTAAGATTAATATAGGAGCCCCAATAAATGCCGTTACTATACCAACTTCAAGCTCACCCGGACTGCCGATAAGCCTACCGCATACATCTGCTATCGTTAAAATAATTGCACCTGAAAGGGCTGACATCGGGATGATAAATCGTAAATCAGGCCCAATAACGAGTCGAATCACGTGGGGGGCCAATAAACCGATAAAGCCAATAGGGCCAGCTAGTGCTGTTACTGCACCACATAATAGGACACCACCAAAAGCGGCAATCAGTCTAAGGGTGCCAGTTCGTACACCTAAACTTTTCGCAACTTCATCGCCTAATGCTAATGCATTAAGTGCTGAAGCCGAGCAGAAAGCGATGAGTATGCCTACAAGAAGAAAAGGAATCAAAGTAGAGATGTTGCTCCAGTTTCCTGATCCAACACTGCCTACTTGCCAAAATCTAAATTGGTCCATAACGTTTGAGCGGGGAATCATTATTGCAATTACGAGAGATGATAAGGCTGCACTTGTAGCAGCACCCGCCAAAACAAGTTTAAGGGGCGTGGCACCCCCACTCCCCATAGAACCAATTCCGAATACAAAAATGGCAGTTATGATTGCTCCCGCTAGTGCAAGCCAAATGTATTGACTAGCAGTCGTGATATTTAAAAAGGAAATTCCACAAACGACAAAGAGAGCAGCCCCTGTGTTTACGCCTAATATGCTCGGATCTGCAATCGGATTACGCGTGACTGATTGCATAAGCGCTCCAGAAACGCCTAATGCGGCACCGCACATTAAACAAAACACAGTTCTAGCAATTCTTTGACGCACAACATTTGCCCCATGAGATTGTACAGTTGGGTGGAATAAACCAGCCATTAGTTCATCCCATCCAACTGTACGTGACCCAAAGGCAAGGGAAGCCAGTACACATATACCGAGTAAAACAATAGAAAGCACAAAGATTTTTATAAAGTTTTTCGGAATAAGTAACTGCTTATTTTCTGAAACAGATGTATGGAGCATGTTATTTTACCTTGTTAGCAGCTTCTGAAAGTAAAGTTAAATATTCGTCAATTGAATAGTCAATTGCAAGCGGGTTTGGCGTTCCGGCTGCCGCAAGTGGCGTGTTATCTCCAATAATGGCAACAGACCCTCTTTGAACTGCTGGAACTTTTCCAAGGATTGGATCAGCTTGCAGTGCTTTTAATGTATTGTCATCTCCGTATGATACGAAAAGATCAACATCGCTCAGTATATCTGCATTTTCAGCACTTAATTCTAAATAGAAACTATTTGGATCAGTAATTTGACTCGTAATATTTTCAGGGTATTCCATTCCTAACTCACCAAGGAACTCCCCGCGAGAATCTGTTGGTGTATAAATGTAGAATTTAGATAAATCTGTCGCTGATATGCTAACAAATGCGGCTTTCTTACCTTTAAGAACAGGATATTCATTTACTTTATCTTGAATTAATTTCTCTGTATCGGCAATTAGTTGTTTACCTTCCTCTTCCATTCCCATACCCTTTGAATTGAATGTCACTTGTTCACGCCATGAAGCTAACCAAGGGCTTGTTTGGTAGGCAACCACTGGTGCGATTTCACTTAATGTGTCATATTCTTCTTGCGTAAGACCAGAGTATGCTGCAAGAATTACATCTGGGTTTGCATCTGAAATGGCCTCAAAGTCAAGTCCGTCTGTATCCTGGAAAGTAACAGGGCTTTCTCCACCAAGTTCCTTGAGCTTGTTTGCTGTCCAAGGTAATAGGTCATTGCCATCCTCAACGCCGTAATTCGCCGCTGAAAGGCCTACAGGTACAACTCCGAGAGCGAGCGCAACGTCATGGTTTCCCCATGCAATCGTTGCAATGCGTTCAGGCTTTTCTTCAATTACAGTTTCGCCAAAAGCATGCTCGATGACTAGCGGGTATTTGGAAGTTGTTTCTTCCGGTTTTGTATCTGCTGTGCCAGTAGAAGTGGAATTAGGTTTATCGGCTGAACAGCCAAATAGTAGTATCATAGCTGAAACAAATAAAATACTTAATGAGATTTTTCGTTTTGCTTTCATTATTAAACTCTCCTTTTAATTGATAATGATTATCAATGTCAATGATATATACTTCTTTCCCCCTTGTCAATAACAACTTTGTGATGATAGTATGTTTGGCTAAATGGCCATAGCAGGGTGTAAGTTACGTATTTCAAAAAAGGCGGCATTAAATTATTGGATATTCCATCGATTTTTCAGTTAAAACACCACAGCTTATCGGGCTAAAAAGGTGTGAATACTTGTACAAATACGTTAAACAAGTCTGCACTGTTATTTTGCAATAAACAATTCCAATAGCAAAATAATAAACCTAGTTCACTTACTGTTTTTCATCGAATAAATAATGAAACTTGGCAGTCTGATACTTTTTATGGATTAATCAATTAGTGATACGATAAAAATATATAAACATTGAAGTGGGGGGATTCCGTGTTCCTAGATAAACTGCGGAACCAGTTAAATGAAAATCAACCTCTATTTATAGGGGAAGAAACAGCTTTTCGTTCAGCTGTTTTAATTCCATTAGTTCAAGTAAATGAGAAGTATACAATTTGGGGTTTAACAGCTAGGATTTTAAAACACTTTATAGAAATCATAAAATAAAAACAGGGTTTAAATTCATTAGTAGTCACTTACCATAAAAACGATGAAGGAACTGATTTTTATTATTTAGGCAAAGGATTTCCGGACAAACCTAGCGTTGAAGAGGATTGAATGGTTGATAAGAAGGGGAAGGATCTTCCGGTCGTTCATATGAACATGGTGATGGAGCAGGCGGTGGAGGGTAAGCTTTATCATTATTTGATAGAAGAATGAATAGGGAGGCACTACTTGTGGTAAGGGGAGCCGTACCACAAATGACCAATAAGTTAATTGCTAACTGATGAATAAATACTATTGAGACTTTAGAATAAGAGCGGCTGACAGCAAGAAATCAAAAAGAATCCTTGGGCAATGATCACCCAGGGATTCTTTTTGGTTATATGAATAGTTAGGAATTATTAATGCGTATTTAGTAATCGTTCAATTTGAAATCAATTCTATTTTTTATGCGACCTTATCAATTTCTTGCTCTATACTTTTCTCTATATTTTTCTCTTTATTGGACCTAGATAGCGAAGTTTTTTCAATAATAATATAGAGGACAACTCCTGCAATGAGTCCAGGTGCGGCTCCATACACAGCAAGTGTGACGGCCATTATACCCGCGACACCACGTTCGACTTCGGTAGTCAATTGCTCGATACCAATTGTGATACATAAATAACCGGTCAAAATAAGTGTCAGTGATAGTGCAATCGGTAACACAGGTTGGAATATTGTTACAAGCGGTAAAATGAATAATGCGAGAAAACCTGCAATCCAGAAAGTTCCTGCTCCGCCGTAAATAGAGTCCATTGCCTCTCTACCATTTCGGTACCGTTCTGCAACCGTTGCAGTAATTGCTGTCCATATAGGACCAGATAAGCCTGGGTAAGGCGCAAAGAATGCATGAATTAGGTTTCGTATTCCTGTGATAATGTGGATTCTGTTTGTATTTGAGTCAACAAGTTCATCGTCTCTATCTTTAGTAGCTCGATCCATTAACGCGGTTCCGACAACGATGTCGCCGTATGCGATTATGTATGCAATAATAGCGGTAGGAATTGCTGCGATATATAAGCCCATGCCGGGAAAACCTATTGTAAATGGTAAGTAGTTCCACATTTCCCCGAAAGCAGGTAAATTTATACCCCATTCTATGTTAGGTAACTTATATTCACCAAAAGACCATCCAATAATGACAGCGATTAATAATGCAGGTACAAAGCCGGCATTTGAAAGAAATCTTGCTACTTTGTTCTTGGCTGAAAGTTTTTTAAACGATAATGAAAATAGTAAGTAGATTGCAATAAAACTACCAATAACTAATGAAATTGGTGTTTCCGCAAGTCGGCCGCCCGTTTGGATTTCCCCTAGAAGTGCTGCAATTCCAGCCCCAATTAAGATTCCACCTTTTAGTGAATTCGGTAAGTTATTGGCGAGTTTACCTCCAAGCCCTGTTATGCCTAAAAACAAAAAGATAAATGCAACTAATAATTGTAAAGCGACTAACGCTTTAATAGCTTCAGGTCCGGCTGGATAATCACTTAAGTACAAAATAATAATCGGAATAGCTGGCGTAATCCACCCTGGTACTACGGGTTCTCCTAGTAGAGCAGGAAGCATAAAACCAATCCCGCAAACGAAAACGTATGCCATTGCCACTTTATAGGGTAAGCCTAAACTTTGTTCTAAAAGAGGTATCATACTAACACTTACAACAAACATTACAAAAGCTTGAACTAGTTCTGCTTTTTCCAATTTATAATGAAGAAAAGGTAACCGAATTTTAAAAGGCCCAAATGGTATATGTGGTTGTTCTTTTCCGTGTACTCTCTTTTTGTAAGCCAATGGTTATCTCCCCCCGATTAAAATAT
Source organism: Sporosarcina sp. G11-34 (assembly GCF_026931025.1). Classification (NCBI taxonomy): domain Bacteria; kingdom Bacillati; phylum Bacillota; class Bacilli; order Caryophanales; family Caryophanaceae; genus Sporosarcina; species Sporosarcina sp. G11-34. Next base: position 127,616 of record NZ_JAHNZW010000007.1, read on the forward strand.
CTTTAAGGCTATAATACTTAAGAAAGTTAGTAAACTATCACTTTTATTTAACATAATGATCGCGTAAATTATGTTTTAATACTTTACCTGAAGCTGTTTTTGGAAGTTCATCAACGAAGATGACTTCACTAGGTGCTTTAAAATGAGCTAGCTTGCTTCTGACAAATGTGATAAGTGCTTCTTCAGTTACATCGTGACCGCTCCGAATAACGACCAGAGCTAGAGGTGTTTCTCCCCACTTTTCATGCGGTTTTGTAATAATTGCGACGTCTTGTACAGATGGATGATCAAAAAGCACACCTTCTACTTCAACGGAAGAAATGTTTTCCCCGCCACTAATAATAATGTCTTTTTTTCGATCAACAATGGCGATGTTATTATCTGGATAAACAACCCCCATGTCTCCCGTGTGAAGCCAACCATTTTGTATTGCTTCACTTGTCGATTGTGGATCATTCCAATAGCCTTTCATAACCCCATTACCTCTGACGATAATTTCACCTATATCTTTTCCGTCATGGGTTACTTCATTTCCATCTTCGTTGACAACAATTACTTCAGAACCAATAAATTCATAACCGACTTTAGCTTTTATTTTTATTTTTTCATCCCTACTTAAATATTCTTGTGTATCGCGTATTGCAGAACCCGTAATTAATGGTGAGGCTTCTGTCATTCCGTATATTTGGACGAACTCCCATCCCAAGTCATCCTCAACGCGTTTTATGAAAGCAGGAGGTGGCGCGGCGCCCGCGACATAAGTTCGGATTGATTGTGGTTGTTTTGGAATCTTACGCTCGTCATTATAGTCCAGAATAGTACTTAACACTGTTGGAGCCATATGCATTACTGTCACGCCGTACTTATCAATTCGTTCGATAATATCATCTGCTCTTACTTCTCTTAAGCAAACGTGAGTTGCTCCATTTGCCGTATAGTAGAATGGAGAACCCCATCCATTGACGTGGAACATTGGTAAAATATGAAGTAGGACATCTTTATCAGTAACACGCAAGTAATGCATGGAACTCATGGCATGTAGATAATTATTGCGATGTGTTAGCATAACACCCTTTGGTTGTCCCGTTGTGCCGCTCGTGTAAAGTAACGTTGCTACATCAAGTTCTTCCACGTCCGGCCTAGTAATCTTTTCGGTGCTATAGTTTGCCATCCATTTATCGTAAGAAATAAGTCCATTTTGGTTTTCATTCATATTATGGACGATAATAGTTTCGATTGTTCTTAATTTCTCCCGAACTGGTAAAATGAGATCAAGTAAATCATTATCGACAAACAATGCTTTTGCCCCGGAATTATTTAATATATATACGTATTCTTCTGGTTTTAATCTTGTATTAAGCGGAGTGATTATAGCCCCTAATTGCAAAACACCATAAAAACCTTCAAACATGCCAGTAGTATTCGGTGCTAAATAGGCGACACGATCCCCTTTACTAATACCTAGTTCTTGTAAACCGCTCGAAAGTTGATTGACCCGACCATTTACTTGTTTGTATGTGTAACTTACCTCGTCATCGATGATAGCTGTTTTATCACCATAAAGTTTAACTGCTCTGTCTAAGAAACGCATAAGTACTAATGGAACGCTCATTTGAATCTGCCCCTTTTCATAAAATGATTACTTACAAGCTTGTACACATAGGTGTCTAGGATTAAAACAATTAAGACTGAGCGCTCGATCAATCGAAGTTAATAAAAAAAACTCTTAGCAAATATTACTTTAAATTTACTAGAATAATTGTTTTATCTTGTCGCTCCTTGTCGCGGATAATTGAGTTAATATTTAAATAGTTCAATATTGTCTTATTGTATAGCACCAAATAATTTAAGTCAAACCGGTTTTAGAGTATTCTGGGTTTAATTGAAACAACATATGGTGAATAGTTGTATTCTTAAGAAAAGAAAGAAGTTAACGCTTACATTGTAACTACGGGGATATTTATATGCATTGACTTAAGTCAAGAGACAAGCCTGGTGTAACTGATCTCGGTCTATTCAACTTTGTTTTGTTCCGATTATGTCCTCGAGGATGAAAGGAGCAAATAGGGGATTATTTAATCGTTTTCACTTTACTAGGAATGCTTCACAGTTTTTTTGTCTAAGTGTATTTAGACTTGTCATGGTGAAGGGCATCATAAATAAATGAAGTTTTCGAGTTTAACGACAAACTTTAACCGGAAATGCAAATGGCCCCATCCTTTTTATGTAGAAGTCACTGCTACATAAAAAGGATGGGGCCATTAAGCTAATCTTTGGTAAGGAAAACGAATAAACATCTGTCTATTTTATTTATCAGTATCATTTTGCAATAGTTCAGGGAATAAGTATTCTATTATATGCATTGTCAGGTGTCTAGACTTACCTTTGTAAGGATAGATATGCATATACATAGAAGGATTAAAATTTGCTTCAATAATTCCGTACGCATTCGGTTCAGAAGCGGGAACGTTTAGGTCTTCAATAATTAAATCGATACCACTAATTTTAGCACCTAGTGCCGCAACAGCGTCCACTGCTATTTTTTTGTAGTCCTCAGAAATATCATCTGTCACATCAATGGAATCTCCACCTGTACTCACGTTTGAGTTCTCACGCAGGTACACGATTTCGCCTTCTTTAGGTACGGAATCAAATTGGTAACCTTGTCCTTTAAGCATAAGATCCTCAAGTTCGCCCAATTGGATTAATTCCAATGGAGTTCTATGGTCTTGTCCTCTTAAAGGGTCACGGTTCTTTTCAATGACTAATTCTTCAATTGTCTGTTTACCGTCCCCTTGAACATTCGCAGGAATTCGAGACAAAACAGCAAGTACTTTATCGTCTAATACGAAAAAGCGATACTCGGTTCCCTTAAGAAATTCTTCTACTAATACGGAAGTATCTTCTTGAAATGCGAGCGTGATTGCTTGTTTATAGTCTTCGTAATTTGTCCCATCCTTGAAGATGGAGATTCCTAATCCGTAGTTTGTTGTTTTTGGCTTCACAACAAAAGGTTTGGCAGCAAACAATTCATATGAACGTAAAGCATGTTCGATATCGTTGAATTCCTCGCCTAGCGGAACACGAAAACCTTCTTGGTGAAGGATTTTCTTTGTAACTGTTTTGTTTTCCATAATTAAAGTAGAAACGTACGTATCTTTACTTGTCATATTACCATTTTTAACATATTCAACATGGTCGTCCAATTTGAGTTTTAGAAATTGGTCTTGTCGATCCAAGATTTCTACTTTGATACCTTGCTCAATAGCATCAAACATTAAAAGTTGAGTCGACAACTCCATGTCTGTAAATCCTGTTAATTGATATGGTTTATCCCAAGAACTTTTATAAAACTCTTTGGCAAGAGATGTAGCGACTTGACCTTGACTGCTATTTTCATTCTCTTTATAAAGTCTTCCAGCTAAAGTCTTACTTGGATCGACTAACATATCCCTCAGATTAACAAATAACGTATCTGAAACAGTCAAATCTAAGATTTCTACTAAACTTTCCATCCCATCAATAATACTTTTAGCATCTACTCCAAGTTCTGTATGCTTTAAAGGATGCTCAAGAGCCACTAGGTCATTGTTTACTTCTCCTGTTTTTACCCATTCATCAGGTTCAAAACCTTCATCTTTCCATAGCGAATAAAGTAAGAAGAGGTGTAGGAATTCTGCTTGTTCATAGCTAATTCCATTATTTTCGAAAGGATTTAAATCTATATTTCGGAGTTCAATATAACTAACACCGTGATCTTCTAAATCTGCAACATGATGCCCGCCTCTTAAACGGACAGCTGAATAAAATTCTTTTTCTTCCACTAGTAGTCCTCTTTTAACCATTAAAGAGAGATCGGATATATAGTTCTGTATACTACTATATGAAACTTGAACATCTTCATGATTCGTATAACCATATTTACTACTTCTAATACTTCTTACTGGCTCATTCAAAGAATCTTCTTCAAAAAAACCTTTTTCACTACTAGGTGAAGCACCATATAAATAAGTTACTAACCATCGATGGTGCAAATAGTTTCTTGCGGTTTTTAGATAAATCTCATTTTTGAAAAGTCGATAATCTTTTATCTCTGATTGTAAGTTAAATAACGCTTGGATTAACTCGTCACCGAATTCAAAGTTGAAATGAATACCACTAATCATTTGTTTTCGGCGGCCATAAGAATTGGCTAACGATTGACGATATTCAACACCTTCAGGGTTTTTCAATTTTGCAATAATAATATCTTCTTCTTTTTCTGGTAACTGAGGAGGCATGCTTAATGGCCAAAGCATTTCATTTTCACCCATAGAACCGTAAGCAACGTCATGGATAGCTGATAAGTAATTAAACAGTTCCTCTAGTGTCTCAGTAACAGGTGTAATTAATTCCATTTGTGTTTCTGCAAAATCTCGCTGAATATAAGGGTGATCATCTTTTATTGAAATACTTTTAGGGTGATCGGTAGTAACTAAATTACCTAATAAGTCAACACGTTGACCTTCTTTTTCAATCCCATAACGGGCCTTTAATAAGTATGGTTTAACACGTTCATCGACTAATATCTTTTTTATATCCATATTATCACGTCCTTAAATTGACATACTTTTCATTCATTAATAGTAACATGTTAAACATTATATTATACGGTAATGAAAAATATCCACATTGCATTTAATGTGGATATTTTCATTCTAAATCTTATTGTAAAAGGTTGTCACTTTAAGTGCTTCATATGGAAAGCGAAATGGTCTTCCAAGAACGTAGCAATAAAGAAATAGCTATGATCATAACCTTCAACTTTGTTGTAATTTACTTCTTGGTTATTTTCATGGGCATTTTTTAAGAAAGTAGTTTCTTCCAATTGTTCTGGATAAAACGTATCTGCAGTTCCTTGCGTAATCAAAATAGGTGGAGCGTTAACTTCTTTGATAAGCTCAGAAGCATCCCATTCAGTCCAAGTTGCTTTGTCTTCACCTAAATAGTTTGTGAATGCTTTTACTCCCCATGGCACTTGAACTGGGTTTGTAATAGGAGCAAATGCAGAGATTGCTTTGAATCTCGATGCATTTTTCATCCCAATCACTAAAGCACCATGTCCACCCATTGAGTGGCCCATTATACTTTCCTTACCAGAAAAGTTTGGCACTAAAGTAGAGGCAATCTCTGCTAATTCTTCTGTAATATACGAATACATTTGGTAGTTCTTTGCCCATGGCTCTTGAGTGGCATTCAGGAAAAATCCTGCGCCTTGCCCAAGGTCATATGCTTCATCATTTGCAACATCTTCTCCACGTGGTGAAGTATCTGGAATAACGACTGCTACTTGATATTTATCAGCCCATCCTTGGAAGCCGCTTTTTTCGCTGAAATTATCATCTGTGCACGTTAAACCAGATAACCACCAAACTAGAGGAATTTCTTTGTTTTCCTTATTTGATGGCAAATAAATACTAAATGTCATCTCACTCTGTAATACATTGGAATAATGCGTGTACTTGCGTTGTTCTCCATTAAATGAACGTTTATTATCAACTTGTTTAAGGCTCATTGTTTCACTCCTCATATGTTAGTACTGTACGGATTGACTCACCTTTATGAAGCAAGTCAAATGCCTCATTGATATCCGTAAAGTTTAAGTTATGTGTAATAAACGAATCTAAATCGATTTTCCCGTCCATAAAGTCATTGATCATTCCTGGTAGTTCCGTTCTTCCTTTAACGCCACCAAATGCAGTACCTTTCCATACGCGACCCGTAACTAATTGGAATGGGCGAGTGCTAATTTCTTTACCACCAGCTGCAACACCGATAATAATACTTTCTCCCCAACCTTTGTGACAACATTCAAGAGCAGATCTCATAACATCTACGTTACCAATACACTCAAAGCTATAATCGACGCCACCGTCTGTCATTTCAACAATGACATCTTGGACCGGTTTATCGAATTTAGAAGGGTTAATAAAGTCCGTTGCACCCATTTTTTTAGCAAGTTCAAATTTATCTTCGTTCATATCAATCGCAATAATACGGCTTGCTTTTGCTTGTACCAATCCTTGGATAACTGCTAAACCAATCGCACCTAAACCAAATACGGCTGCGACAGCGCCTTCTTCTACTTTTGCTGTGTTGTGAACAGCACCAATTCCTGTTGTTACCCCACAACCAAGTAGTGCGACTTTATTGAGTGGAACTTCTTTGTCTTCCACTTTTGCAAGGGAGTATTCAGAAACGACTGTGTACTCACTAAACGTACTCGTTCCCATGTAATGATAAACAGGCTCTCCGTTATAAGAAAAACGAGTCGTTCCATCAGGCATTAGGCCTTTACCTTGTGTTTCACGGATTGCACCGCACAAGTTTGTTTTTCCAGATAGACAGAATTTACATTTTCCACACTCAGGTGTGTAAAGTGGAATAACGTGATCTCCTGGTTGTACGGACGTTACGCCTTCACCGACGGATACGACAACACCGCCACCTTCGTGGCCAAGTACCGCAGGGAATACGCCTTCTGGATCTGCGCCTGATAATGTGTACGCATCTGTGTGACAAACAGACGTGTAAAGAATTTTTACCATTACCTCGCCTGCTTTAGGTTCTTCTACATCGATTTCTACAATTTTAAGTGGTTCTCCTGGTCCAAATGCAACAGCTGCTCTACTTTTCATTTAATTTCCTACTTTCTATTGTTTTATCTTATCTACTTACCCATAATCACATACATTTAGCAATCATACAATACTGACAAATTAGTCAGTGTGTATTTTAAATTTAAGTATTTGGGAAGGAACTTGAATAAATTGAACGGTCTTTACGCGCTTCCTATAAGCCTATTAGCATTGCATGTCGCTGGAACCTAAGATGAATTTTCATATTACTGATTTTTACTCTCCCGCTGCTAACACTACGAAACAACTTTATCAAAACTAGCTATATTATCTTCATAAGTAGTCATCTTCTCTTAATCTCCTTTATCCAATGTCTTTATTATACGGTAGTTTTTAAATATTCAAATAATTTTGCTTGCGTGTCTGCATATCGAAACTTAGCAAAAGTTGACGGCAAACACTAAAATCAATCCCACTCAAAATGTATTTCTATAGTTTTAAAAAGCATCCTGATTTCGCAAGACTTTATTTCATTGGCCCGATTCAGGCACAGTTCATTATTCAACTCATGTTTTATCAGCATTTTCTTCCAAAAATACTGCAAAACTATCTCCCCAATCACAGATAGACGTTACAACGGGTTCTAAGCGAAGACCAATTTCGCTTAGTTGATACTCAACTTTAGGTGGTACAACAGGGTATACAGTTCTAGTGATTACTTTATCCTCTTCTAATTCCCTTAATTGCCTAATTAACATGCGTTGATTGACTTGAGGGAGCTTTCTTTGTATTTCGCTTAATCTTAATGGAGACTGGTGAAGCAAACACCATATAATTGCTATTTTCCAACGTCCTCCTATAACGGATAAAGCCAAATCTTTGCCAGTGAAAAATTCTTTGTCTTTATACTGAATAATCATATATTCCAATTCCCTTCTACATAAGATAATGACTGTAGTGACAAAAGTGTCAGTATGGTCTGATGTATTATAGTATGTAACGATAGGTAAAGTAAAGAGTGAAAAAAATAGAAAGAAGGTATTTATCTGAAAAGTAGAGCTGCTGTTGCATTTAAACTAGAAGAACCACTTCAAAATGCTAATCAAATAGTTTGGTCTCTTGCAATTACTATGTAAGTCTTTCATTAGATCCAGTGTTTTTGTATATCTTTTCAATCTGTAGAATCCTTTAATATATGTGAGACTGAAGCAAAATTTGAGTTTACAAGGACTCTTGCCGACAATAGTTTTTTATAAACTAACGATTTTCCGATTAATGAACAACCGTTAGTTTATAAAAACAAAAGATTCATCTAACTAGTTTATTTTTTCTTAATTACCACATTAAAATATAACTTTTATTCCTGCGATGTGCCATTCAGTTCAGCAGCTTTAGCAGCAAGTAAATCCATTAACTCTGGTGATAGGACATCAAAGGTAGGTAATCCAAGAGTATTTAACTGTTTTCGGATATCGGTCATTTTCGAACTATTGTTTTATCTTATCTACCTATAATTACATACATTTAACCGTTATGTAATACTGACAAATTCATCAGTGCGTAGTATGCTTAACGAAAAGATTACTTTTGATGGTGGCGACCCACTAGTGATGCCGGACTTTCTATAATAATGTGCTTTATCCACTAATCTATTAATGATACGATAAGAGTAATATAAACGTTGAAGTGGGGGGGATTCCGTGTTCCTAGATAAACTGCAAAACCAATTAAATGAAAATCAACCTCTATTTATAGGGGAGGAAACAGCTTTTCGTTCGGCTGTTTTAATTCCATTAGTTCAAGTGGATGGGGAGTGGCATATTCTTTTCGAAGTACGTGCATTCACGATGAGAAAACAACCAGGCGATATTAGTTTTCCTGGTGGTCGAATCGACGCCACGGACCCAACTCCATTGGCAGCGGCTTTAAGAGAAACGCATGAAGAGTTAGGTGTCGACCCAAAAACGGTTACTTCTGTACATCAATTAAGTCCTTATATTGCTTCACCTGCATTTGTTGTCTACCCATTTGTAGCAGCCATTGATTACGATCAAATTATACATTCTTACAACAAAGAGGAAGTTGAAGAGGTATTTACGGTGCCAGTTAAATGGCTGTTGAATTATGAGCCGTATATGCATTTGGTATCCGCTGAACCAGTGCCTCCAGCCGACTTTCCTTTTGAAAAAATAATGAATGGTGATCAGTATCAATGGAGAGCTCGTCCGATTGAAGAATGGTTTTTTGATTATGAGAAGTATACAATTTGGGGTTTAACAGCTAGGATTTTAAAACACTTTATAGAAATCATAAAATAAAAATAGGTGCCTCATTCTAAAACAATTTAGGGTTGTTTCAGAACGAGGCACCTTATTTACTTACATAACGTTTAGATGGCATTTAATCTGATAATAGTTTGTCATGTAATCGAAATGATAAAAGTAATCAATAAGGAGGGGAACCGTGCCATAAGTAAATAAGGTTTTTGGTATTTTAGGGACGTTCAAATTTATGCAATTGTATTGTGATAACTGAATAACGTCGTGAACAGGTAACCGAAAGTAAGTCCGTTGTCATACTTTCTCACTTTTAAGGCAAGCTATATAAAAAGAGAAAGGTGATCGAATGGATAATAATTATGGATTAGGTAGTTCACAGAATGAATAAACCCTTCACACCACAGCTTGTCTATTTTGAGCCCAATGCACTTGAATACCCACTTGGAAAAGAACTGAAGGAAAAGTTTGAGAAAATGGGGATTGAAACGCGCTTTACGACCTCGCATAATCAAATTCGAGATTTGCCGGGTGATACGGACGCTCAAAAATATCGTATCGCAAAATCCACCTTAGTCGTAGGCATTCGAAAAACGTTGAAATTCGATACGTCCAAGCCTTCAGCCGAATATGCAATCCCGCTTGCGACAGGGTGTATGGGGCATTGTCATTATTGTTATTTGCAAACGACGATGGGCAGCAAACCATATATTCGAACTTACGTAAACGTGGAGGAGATTTTCGAAGCGGCCAATCGCTACATCGAAGAACGCGCACCCGAGATTACCCGGTTCGAAGCCGCGTGTACATCCGATATTGTGGGAATTGACCATTTGACTCATTCATTAAAAAGAGCAATTGAACATATTGGTCAGACAGAACTAGGTAGGTTACGTTTTGTGACGAAGTTCCATTTTGTCGACCATTTACTCGATGCCAAACATAATGGCAATACGCGATTCAGATTCAGCGTAAACGCTGATTATGTCATTAAGAATTTCGAGCCCGGCACTTCTCCTCTGAATAAAAGAATCGAGGCTGCAGGGAAAGTGGCAAGAGCCGGCTACCCACTAGGCTTTATCGTTGCTCCCATTTACCTTCATGAAGGCTGGGAGGAAGGCTACCACCACTTGTTTGAGCGACTTGACGAGGAATTGCCGCAAGATGCAAGAGAGGATATTACATTTGAATTCATTCAACACCGGTTTACGAAGCCTGCGAAAAGAGTGATTGAAAAGAACTATCCGAAGACGAAGTTGGAGTTAGATGAAGAAAAAAGACGCTACAAATGGGGCAAGTATGGAATCGGTAAATATATTTACCAAAAGGACGAAGAGGATGAAATAAAGTCTTACCTATACGGCTATATGGAAAAGTACTTTCCGAATGCGAAGTTGGAGTATTTTACTTGAGCAATCAAAAAAAGCGTAAGGGCCCGGTGGAAACTGGGGCTTTACGCTTTTTCTCGACGGATTGAACCAACACGTATCAATACCGAAGTTATTGCGGTCAAGAACAGAACGAATCGCTCGATAACTATATACTCTACCAATCCATAGTGCTGATAGAATTCATTAATCGGAAAATGCCGTACGATAGTATTTGTTAGCCCTAGCTTCTTATATTTTCAGGATACTATACAATACTAAGCCCACCGTAACAATATGAGACAATAACCCCCGCAGGCTTCGTAAAGCTTTGAGGGCTACTTGACGCTTACTTATAAACAACCATGACGAAACAAACATATAACTATAATAAGAGGTAGTTCCCACAAGTATATTTGTGATAAGGGACTGCCTTTTTTGTATAAGCATTGGTTAACGTATTTGCATGGTATATAGATCAATTTTGCTGGAAAGGAGGATATTCTTATGAAGAATAAAAGTGAAATCATGAGGATCATTCAGCAATTGGATCATCATATTGCAGATGATTTTGAGGCGCAGGACCTAGACTTTAAACAATGGAATTTTAGTGCTTTGGAGGAAAATATCAATAAAATGATTAAATACGCTGTTTGTATGGCAAATGGCGGCGGAGGAAGTGTTGTTTTCGGCGTGGCCGACAGAGTACGGGGAATAGACAATGTTTTAATAGGGGTTCCATTTGATGTAGACATAGCAGAATTACAAAAAAGGGTATTTGAAAATACAGATCCACACATAACTCCTTCATTTGATGAACTATTTTATAAAGATCATTCAATCCGGCTCTTAGTCATGAACGTTTTGCCGGAAACACCGCCTTATACAACAACGAAGGGTACAGCAACCGTTAGGCAAGGAAAAGAGTGTCTGCCGTACAGGAACAATTCGTAGGGATAGTGTTCACCAGTCACTTTAACGCGAATGCTAACACCGTTTAATAAAACGTGTTAATTGAAAGGGGAATTAATTTGGCACTATCACAAATGCAAATTGGGCATGGGTTAGCACTAGGTTTAATCTAATTTAAAAGTCCCGTCTATAGACCATACCTAGGCAAGGTTTCTGTTCTAGAAAATCCTAATTATATGAAAGCCCATCAATATATAATTGATGGGCTCTTTTAAGTATATTTCGCTGAAAAAGTCGATTGTTAATTTATCTTTATTCGGTCATTCGCTTTTTTTCATGACAAAACTCAAATGCCTGCCGCATTGTTTGTCTTGGCGATAAGAGAAACCATCCGGGCTTACATAAGTACAGGTCGGATCGATCGTAATTCGCTCAGCCGGAATTCCCGCCAAGTCACATTGCTTCTTAACGGTTTGCTGATTGTCAATGTGATACTTCTGGGTTTGATCATTGTAATACATAAAATCATCCGCATAGCCGAGGTCTTTGAACTTTACGTACACATCTTCGTCGACTTCAAACTTTTCTTGGCTTAACGCCGCGCCGATTTGGATGTGGAAATCGCTTGGATTACAGTGTTCGATTTGTTTTAAGTGCTCGAAAAGTTTCACGGTAATTTCTTTGACCGTTCCTTGCCATCCGGAATGGATTACGCCAATGAGTCCATTTACTTCATTGTGAAAAATCACGGGGACACAATCTGCAGAAAAGCTGCACAGTAATACATTTGGCTCGTACGTATAAAGGGCGTCTGTATTTGCAATAGCGGTAGCTATTCGATCCGCGCCTCGTCCTTTGTCGGCGAGCGTAACACGGTGGAAATTGGAGCTATGTGTTTGATTGGCACAGATGAAGTTTTCTAGTTCGCAATGCAAGGAAGCGGCTAATTTCTTCCGATTTGAGACTATATGTTCAATGTTTTCACAGGCATGAAGCGCCATATTGTTATTTTCAAATTCGGCTTCATCTTTCATCGTCATTCCTGTTATGAATTTGTCATTGTTTACGTATATGTTTGTTTTCATGTGATCACCTGTTTTTAATATATCGTAGTGTGTCGCTGATGTATAGGGCATGAAAGTACGTATTAAACAATATAAAAGGCCGTCTGGCAGAATACCAAACGGCCTTAAGTTACTTCGTAAAAGGTTTAACAACATAAATATTAGCACCTAGACCGCTCATTACTGGGCGGATGTAGTGGATTCGCTCGATGATGTCGAGTCGTTCCAATTTCCGAATTACGCGCCGGACAGTGGCGTTCGATTTTTTGACGGTACTTTCAATGGTACCGTGTTTCAGGTGGGCGGCGCCACATGTAATGGAGTATTGGCGAATCGTATCGAGAACAGCCCGGTCGGTGGCATTCAGGTTGTCCGAGTGTGCTGAAACGTGCTGCTTTACGGCTTCGTCCATATCGTTTTTGTTATTGAAGTATGCATGGTCTGTTAAGTACGTAGTCATTTTAAAATCCCCCTTTTACTCCTTATATAGAGGGGGATTGAAGAAAAGGGTACACCCTTTGGAAACTTTGTTGTGAGTTAATTAGGTTGATTGGAGTGGAAAGCGTCCGCCTGAAACGGAAAGCAACCAATATTTTATGCTTACCTTTGTAGAATGTTGAATGTTGTAGGAAGAAATAGATTTTTAGAGTAAGGTTCGACTAATTACTAGGTATTCTTCGGGGTTTTCATTACTCGTTAGTTGAATAAAAAAGGTACCTCGTTTTGGAATAACCAAGAACGAGGTACCTTTTTAATTCACATGAAACTTTCCGTCAACTTCAACTGTTTCATAAATATTAATAAACGCGTCTTCGTCATGCTTTCGGACGATGTTTTTAACGTGTAGTGTTTCGTAGCGTGTAACGACCATCATTAAAATATCTTTTTTCTCCTTCGTATAGCCACCGTAACCTTCTGTAATCGTAATGCCTCGATAGATGGATCCAAGCAATTCGTTTCGAATCGCTTCACCTTTTGTTGTGACAATTTGCATCGTCAATTTAACATGATCCGTAAAAATGGCATCGATCATTTTCCCTGTTATATAAATAGACAACATGGTGTATAACGCAAGTTCCCAGTTGAATACAAATCCAGATAATAGAACGATGATTCCGTTCATCCCCGTGAGAAGAAGGCCGATGCTGAAAGAACTTGTACGGGAAACGATAATTGCAATAATATCCAAGCCGCCAGAAGTTCCAGAGTATTTTAAGATAAGACCTACTCCGAGACCGCCAATGCCTCCGCCGAATACTGTCGACAACAGAATATTGTCTGTAACGGCAACGACCGGTAATAAGTATAAAAAGAAGGAAAGCGAAGTGACGCAAACAAGTGTATTCACGGTAATTGTTTTTCCAAGTTTGTAATAGCCTAAAATCAGTAACGGTACGTTCAGCACGAAATTAAGTAGACCGGTGTTGAATGGAGTAATTAATCCAAGTAATATGGCAATCCCGCTAATTCCACTGCTTAAAATACCAAAAGGAACGAGAAAGAAGTTAAAAGCAAATGCAACAATGAGTGAACCTATGACAACAATTAAATTTTTCATAAACACAAAATCTCCTTCCGGTACTTGTAAAAAAACCGCCCCAATCAAAGGACGAGTTTGTGCTCACGATCCGGCTCAATGTTTGCCAATTAGAGCTTTCAGGCAATTTGGAAAACTATTGAAACATTATGGGACAAGGGTTTTCTTGTATTTTTTCTTGCTATAGACTTTAGTTATTAGACGCTAATTTAGCAGAGAAAAATTGGCGTGTCAATATGATTTTCCCATCTTGGCATGAATTCCATACTGTTATAATATTTGATTGATTCTGTCTAAGTGGGCGACCTAATTGATAAGGCTTTGAACTCTATCTAAAATCCGGAGGTAAGTCTACTCACACCGATAGCCAAAACTTTACAATCTCTTCATGAAATATCAATCGTTTCTTAACAATCGAACGTTATCATTAGAACTGAGGAAACCGAAGGACACAGAAAGACTATTCATTCGAAAAAAAGTTCTGTAGACGCATTCGATTTTCTCGGTAATTGAACTATGGTGAAAAACACGCAACTTAACCAAAAAAAATGTTAAGAAAGTTGGGGATGACTGTATGAAATTTTTGTTAACGAATGATGATGGCATTTCTTCGCCGGGTTTAGCTGCAATTGTTGAAGTGATGGAGCAATATGGGGACGTTATTGTCGTTTGTCCGAATCGGGACAAAAGTGCGGTGGGTCATTCAGTTACTTTCCGGGAAGCTCTGAAGGTTCAGGAGACGACTGTTTTCGGTGAAAATGTGAAGGCGTGGACAGTAAATGGAACGCCCGCGGACTGTGTGAAGATGGCTCTGGAAATGTTAGTGCCAAATGAAATCGATTTTGTCGTTTCAGGCATGAACATCGGGTCGAATATCGGTCGGGATAGTTATTATTCGGGTACGATTGCTGGAGCTAGGGAAGCTTCATTCTTCGGAATTCCGGCTGTTGCAGTTTCGCTGGATGTTTTTGACGGAAGTCTTACAAACTTTAGTGAATCGAAAAAACTTTTTTCGAATGTGATGAAGACGTTACTCCAAAAACAATATGCGTCCAATCTATTGCTTAATATAAATATTCCATATATAGAAGAAACCCAGTGCACAGGGATAAAGTTTGCAGAGCTAGATTATAGTATTCAACGGTATAAGCATGTTGAAATGAGTGATCCAAGTGGGCGCATTGTTTATTGGTTGAAAGAACACCAAGCCGAGCATATAGCTGATAATCCGATAAGCGATTTCAAGTTGCTTGAAGAAGGCTACATTACAGTGACACCTTTAGAAGTTCAACTAACGGATCAAAATTATAAAAGAGAAATCGAGCATTGGTTTAAAGAAGGCCAGACTATGCAACAAGAAAGTTTTTTATGGTAGGAAATAATTGTTTCCACTATTAAATAAACAGTAGGTTTTTTAATAGGAACACCTATATTTCAGCATAACTGAAAATCGTTGAATAAGGCGACACTCCTGAGGCAATGCCCGCGGAAAGGGAGCCGTTTCAACGATTTTCTTGTTTAGCAAGTATCTTTATCTCAACATATCCAGTTGAAAAGGGTGAGGAAATGCTGGCACAAATTGAATCGCAAATGGTCGACAATCTTCTTCAAGCGATTGGTCGGGGAGATTATAAAGAACACGGTCGATTTCCATCGGAAAATGAACTTGCAGTGTCCTACGATATTCCACGCATCAATGCGAGAAAGGCACTTTTGAAATTGGAAGACATGGGCTATATTTATTCGAAACAAGGGAAAGGTCGGTTTTTAAAGCCCGAAAAACTTCAGATTGAATTGCATCTAACGGGAAGTACGAGCTTTAGTGAAAAGATGAAAAGTGCTGGGCATGATTTGGAGACCCAAAATCTTGGTTATGTCAAAGTTCCCTATGATGCAAAAGTCTATTCCAAACTACGTGTGCAACAAGCTGACGAGGTATTTAAGATTTCTCGTCTACATAGCGTGAACAAGCAGCCAATCGCTTTACATATTTCATATGTAGCAAAGTCTGTTTTCCCACAAATCGAACGGGATGGCGACCATATTCAATCGATGTTTGCCTATTACGGCGACCAAGGGTTTACGGATTTCGCTAGTAATGAAAGTCATGTAAGCATCTCGTTTCCGACAAGTGTTGAAAGTTCGCTATTCGAATGCGCATCGCTTGTTCCGTTACTCGTCGTTGAAAGTGATTGCATCGAGACAAACCAAGATAACGTCTTGGAGTATACGAAACTAATCTACCGTAGCGACTTTTTTAATTATGTTTTAGCTGCTGAATGAACGGAAAAACTTTGTCATTTGACAAGGTTTTTTTTATTTTCCTAAATTTACAATCGGTTAACAATTACTTTACAAACCCTTAACACTACGCCACTTGGCAACAAGTTAAGCTTAAGTTGTAAAGGAGTGAGGACATGAATCGACGCAAACGAACGGAAATTTTAATCGATGGCTCACCTAAATTTGTAAATGAACTGGCAAGTGAAATTGAACGCAATTATGATATTCATATTTTGTCAAAACCGCAACATGCACTGACGATGATCAAGATGAGAGAGACAGCTAAGAATTCACTTTTCTATCTTGGCGAAGTACTAGTGACGGAAACGAAGGTCCAAATCAATAATAAGTTGGGCATCGGTGTTGTTGTAGGGAACGAAGAACAACTTTCCTATGAGCTGGCAGTAATCGATGCAGCATATCAAGGGAACTTAGTAGAAACGATACATTGGACGTTCCTTTTTGAAGAGGAAGAGAAAAGAATCCATGAAAATAGAAAGAAAAAAGAAGCCTCTATTTTAAAAACAAAAGTAAATTTTGAAATGATGGATGTTTAACTTCATTCGGCGAGAACTCAATTATAAAAACAATATGTAGGAGTGAAATGATGGCTATTGACGTCGTACATGATACACAAGAAGTATTTCGTACTATTCTCCATTGCATGTCGAGACCGGGAACGATAAAAAATATTGAGGAAGTTGGCAAACCGGTAAAGCCGTTTGGATACTGTCAACACTCGACTAGTGTAACTGCGATTACGTTATTGGATGCCGAAGTAAGTTTTCACGTCATCGGTGAAAATGCCACGGCAATCGAAAATTACCTTTCAGCTTTTACATTATCAAAAGTAGCTGATGTACATATAGCAGATTATATCTTCATTATGAAGGACGCTAAAAAACAAACGATAAGTGACATTTTTAATAAAGCGAAAAAAGGAACACTCCTTAATCCTCATGAGTCTGCAACAATTATTGTTGAAACAGACGCATTGTCTAACGGAAAGGATCTTCTGTTAAAAGGGCCGGGGATTCAGCATACAGAAAACGTGAAAATTGATGGCAGTGAGTTCTGGGTAATGGAAAGAGCAGAAGTAAATAAAGAATATCCTCTCGGTGTGGATATGGTTTTAATCGACCGTGAAAGCAATATGATATGCCTACCAAGAACGACAATGATTCACGATTGCGAGGTGAGCTAAATGGCTTATGCAGCCGTAAAAGGTGGTACAAAGGCGATTGAGGAATCGATTAAACGCCTTACTTTTAAACGAATCCATGCAAATGAGTTACTGGAAATCGAGACGATTATGGCGACGATGCGTGGAATGATTGATCAGGTCATGTCTGAAAGTAGTTTGTACTCGGAGTTTTTGGCCGCACTTGCGATTAAGCAGTCGGAGGGCAATGTGGAAGAAGCAGTATTTTTGTTACGTGCCCATCGATCCACTTTACCTAGGACGTATTATACACGCGTTGTTGAAACAGACATGATGGCGGTGGAACGGAGAATATCGGCGAGTTTTAAAGATATTCCGGGTGGTCAAATTTTAGGCGCATCATATGATTATACGCATCGTTTAATGGATTTCAATTTGCTTGCTGAAACGAAACCGGGGATGAACGAATGGGTGTCCCAGTTTTTGAACGATGAAATTGCGACGACAGAGGAATCGGATTTGAATGCGTTGCCTAAAGTTGTTGAATACCTTCGAAATGAAAAACTACTGACTCCTGTCGAGCATGATGATGCGGAGCCGATAGACGTAACGAAACAAAGCATTCAATTTCCGACAACACGCGGTGAACGTTTGCAAGTGTTGACGAGAGGGCAAACCGGGGCTGTCACGTCCCTAGGGTATGCGGCAATCCGTGGATACGGTGAAGTCCATCCAACCGTCGGGGAACTGCGAGTCGGCAAGCTGCCGCTTACGATTGGTCATCCGACCGACGGATCGAACGATGAAACAAATGATTATTATATCGGTGAAATTAAAGTGACGGAAGTCGAATCATTCATACCGATTACAGTCCAAAAGGAAAATAATACAGAAGAAATGGAATTTGAAATAGGGTATGGCGTTTGTTACGGACAGAACGAAACGAAAGCCATTGCGATGAGTATTTTAGATTATAGTTTGGAGGCTGGAAGTGGGGGATATCCGACGGAGGATGAAGAATTCGTTCTTCTCCACATCGATTCGGTAGAGTCTAGCGGTTTTATATCCCATTTGAAATTGCCTCATTATGTGACGTTCCAATCCAAGCTGGATAGTATGCGGAAGATAAAAAAGGAGTCTGAAAAATAATGCATATGCAAACCCACTTCGCTTTATTTGATGAAGGTTCCAAAAAAGAAATTCGCCGAGCTATTTTAAAAGGAGTCGCCATTCCCGGGTATCAAGTGCCATTCGCCTCAAGGGAAATGCCAATCGCACGAGGTTGGGGGACAGGTGGGCTTCAAATAACGCTGTCGATTATCGGGAAACAGGATGTCTTAAAAGTGATCGACCAAGGATCCGATGAATCGGTCAATGCGGTCAACATTAAAAAATTGGTGAATGAAACAACAGGCGTTGAAACGACAATTGAAACAAGCGAAGCGACAATTATACAGTCAAGGCACCGGATTCCAGAAGTACCTTTGTCGGAAAAACAAATTATGGTTTTGCAAGTTCCGATTCCTGAACCGTTGCGATGGGTCGAACCGAGTGAGTTTAAAACGAAAAAACTTCACGCGGAAAATGATTACAGCGGCGCATGGCTTATGTTGTTTGAACAAATTATGAAGTACGGAAAAACGGCGACAGACGCAGATCATCCGGTGCTCGTACATGACCGCTATGTCATGGCACCTAGTCCGATTCCGCGTTTCGATAATTCGAAAATACACCAATCAGAAGCGTTAATGTTATTTGGGGCCGGGCGGGAAAAGAAAATTTACGCAGTTCCTCCTTTCACAAATGTGGTTTCATTGGCCTTTGAGGATTATCCGTTTGAGGTGGAGTCATTCGAAGGCAAAGAGTGCCGCCTATGTTCTTCATCAAATGTCTTCATGGATGAATTGGTCAATCCAGAAACTGGAGAAACGGATTACGAATGCAATGATACGAGTTATTGTTTATCGAAATTGAACGAAAACGTCCCTGCTTCGGAGGAGGTAGCCTATGCAAGATAATCCAATTTTACAAGTGAAAAACTTAAATAAGCAGTATGGTCCAAGTTGCTCTATTTGTACAGGTTCCGGTAAACGACAAATTGAGAAAAACTATTGCCCCCATTGTCAAACGGTCTATGCTTGCCGTGATATTTCGTTTGAGTTACATGAAGGTGAAATATTGGGGATCGTTGGCGAAAGTGGAAGTGGAAAATCGACGCTGATGAAATGCCTGTATTTCGACGAATCCGTAACAGACGGGGAAGCGTATATCGGTTCTTATGAAAATGGACAAACGAATGTATTTGAAGAATCATCACAACACCAAAGATATATTCGAAATTATATTCTTGGTATGGTGTACCAAAATCCGATACTTGGTTTAAAAATGGACTTTTCATCTGTCGGAAATATTGCCGAAAAACTGATTGCTGCTGGTAATCGTAGAGTCAATCATATGGAAGCAAGAAGTAAAGAACTGCTTGAGCATGTCCATATTCCACTTGCTCGTATGAAAGATGAACCGAAGAAGTTTTCGGGTGGCATGCAGCAGCGTGTTCAAATTGCAAAAGCACTCTCCAATAATCCTCCAATTCTTTTATTGGATGAAGTCACGACTGGTTTGGACTTATCGGTACAGGCGAGTGTTCTTGATTTAATCAAAAGAATTCAGCGAGAACTTGGAATTAGCATGCTTGTTGTGTCCCATGATCTTGCAGTCATTCGAATGCTTGCAGACCGCACGATTGTCATGCTAGGCGGGGAAATTATTGAAGAGGGACTAACCGATCAAATTTTGGAAGACCCACAACACGCGTATACGCAACAACTTGTCTATTCATTAATTTAAGGGAGTGCTTCTATGTACATTCTGACAAATGGTCAAATTATTATGGAGGAACAAATTCTTAAAAGTCATGCGGTCGTTATTGAAAATGATCGAATTCAAGCAATCATTCCAGAAGGAAGTATCGCAATGTATAGCGGTTATTCAATAATCGATGCGCAAGGCGGGTACATTTCACCAGGATTTGTAGACATCCATTCGGATTATATAGAAGGCATCATATCTCCAAGACCGACGTGTTTAATGGACTTTAATATGGGGATTCGGGAAGCAGAAAGAATATTAGTGAGTCACGGCATTACGACAATGTTTCACTCGCTTTCCATCTATAAAGACGATGGCTTTTCGCATAAACCGATACGCAATCCGGAAAACGTCAATCGACTTATTGACGCGATTAATGAAACACATACGAGTGAGCATTTAATCCGAAATCGTATGCATGCGCGTTTTGAAATCGACAACATTCAAGAAGTGACTCGCTTCATTCAAAACATTGAAGAAGAGAAAGTCCATTTAATTTCTTTCATGGATCATACACCGGGACAAGGGCAATACAGAGACTTGGAAATTTACCGGAAGACATTGCAAGGCTTTAACGAGTTATCCGATGAAGAAGTGGATGCACTCATTGCTAGTAACATGAAAACAGAAAAGATTACGCTGGAACAAATTAAAGAAATCGCCCAAATTGCTTTAGATAACAATATTGCCATTGCATCACATGATGACGATGATATACAAAAACTGTCGTTAGTAAAGAGCTATGGGACAACGATTAGCGAGTTCCCGACGACGATAGAAGTGGCAAGAAAAGCGAAAGAAATGGGTCTTTGGACAATTGCAGGAGCGCCGAATGTGTTACTCGGAGGTTCTCATTCTGGAAATTTATCGGCCGCAGAAGCAATTGAAGAATCGACAATTGATATTTTATGTAGTGATTATTACCCAGCCGCATTGCTCCATTCTATTTTTAAACTAAGTGAGACGTACGGGCAAGATCTTCACGAAATGTTCCAGCTTGTGACATTGAATCCGGCAAAGGCTGTTCAAATGGATGGCGATATTGGGTCCATTAAAGAAGGAAAGAAAGCGGACATTATCATTATAAAGAGAATGGACGATGGCTTTCCTATGGTGACAACTTCCATAGTCGATGGAAAACTAATTACAAGGACGGTGTACCGTGTCACTGAAAACAAAGGAAGTTCGCTTATCCCAGAAGCCCTACATTCATGAACATGTTGAGTTGAAAAAATCTGACCTTGGTATGTATACCGAAATTGGATTGTATAATTTCATCGAAAATACGGTGATAGATAATTATTCGTATACGGGGCAGTTTTGTTTTATCCAAAACGCGGAGATTGGGAAGTTCGCAAACATTGCAGCAATGGTGCGAATTGGTCCTACAGATCACCCGTATGAAAGGCCATCGCTCCATCATTTTACTTATCGAAAGAGGATGTATGGCTTTAGCGACAAAGATGATGAACCGTTTCTTGAACAACGTGAAAGCCAAACGGCATGGATTGGCCATGATACGTGGATTGGTCATGGGGCTATTATTCAACCTGGAGTGTCGATTGGTAACGGGGCGATTGTCGGAAGTGGAGCTGTCGTCACGAAGGACGTTCCACCGTATGCAATTGTAGTCGGTGTTCCCGCAAAAGTGATTAAGTACCGTTTTCCAGAAAAAACGATTGAGGCATTGGAACGTATTGCATGGTGGAATTGGTCTTACGAAACGATTAAAGCGCGAATGGATGACTTCCATCTCGATATTGAAAAATTTGTCGAAAGATACGATGAAAGGTAGGATTTCATGTCAAAGTTGCTTGAAGTTAAAAGTTTAAGTAAATCCTTTACGATTCATCATTTAAATAAAAATATGAAGGCAGTAGACGATATTAGTTTTTCCCTTGAGGAAGGGGAGTTTATCGGGATTGTTGGTAAAAGCGGCAGCGGGAAATCAACTGTTTTAAAAAGTATTTACCGAACGTATTTACCTGAAAAAGGTACGATTACGTATAACTCTGAAAAATTCGGATCAATCGACTTATCGCAGCTGTCCGAAAGAGATGTGTTGTATTTACGCAAGCATGAAATTGGTTATGTTTCACAGTTTTTGAACGTGATGCCACGAACGACAGCTCGTGAACTCGTGGAGCAAGCGGTGATTGAAATGGGGAAGTCGCATGAAGAAGCAAAACAAGCGGCAGAAGATGCACTGACTCATTTCGAACTTGAACCCGAGCTTTGGGATAGCTATCCGAACACGTTTTCAGGAGGGCAGAAGTTACGATTGAATATTTCATGTGCCATTGTCAAACAACCTCGTCTCCTTTTGCTCGATGAACCAACGGCTAGTTTAGACGACGCCTCTAAATTGAAAGTGCGTGAAATGATTGAGCGGTTGAAAGCGGAAGGAACAACGCTAATAGGAATTTTTCACGATTTAGAGTTTATGGATGGCCTATGCGATAAAGTATATGACTTGCAAAAACAAACAGTGAGCCTGGCCGCTGGAGTGTAGTGCACTAAAAAAGGAGGTGATTCTTATGAAGGTGGATTTACATGTTCATTCCCATTATTCAGATGGCGCTTCCTCAGTTGAAGAGCTCATGCAAATAGCTTCAAAAGTAGGTGTAACGCATTTGGGTCTCGTTGACCATGATACAATCCGTGGCATTGAATCTGCTCAGATTGCAGGAAAGGAACATGGAATTATAGTCGTTCGTGGTATTGAAATCTCGGCTTATGACTTTAAAAGAAATCGTAAAGTGCATATTCTTGGGTATTTGTTTGATAAAGAAGCAGCGCATATCCAAGCACTTTGCGATCCACTGTTAAAAAGAAGACATGAAAATTCCTTATGGCAAATTGAGCAGCTACAAACAAATCGGTTCGAAATTCAATTGGAAGATGTTGTGAAAAAAGCGAAGATGTCTGGTGTTATTTACAAACAACATATTATGGATTGTTTGGTGGATGATCGGTTCAACACGCCATCGTATAAGGAGTTGTATCAGAAGCTTTTTAAAGGCAACGGGATTTGTGCAAGAGACATTGGGTATGTGGATGCAGTTGCAGCGGTTCAAGCGATCAAGGCGGATAACGGTTATGCAGTTTTAGCCCACCCAGGCCAGCTGGATTCTTTCGACCTTATTCCAGAGCTTGTGAAAAACGGGCTGGACGGAATCGAACGAAATCACGCAGATCATTCAGAAGAAGATCGGGAAAGAGTTGAGCACTACGCAAAAAAGTATTCGTTATTCCAGACCGGTGGGAGCGACTTTCACGGTGACTATGGACCGCCATTTAAACTAGGCGATGAACTAAGTCCGAATGGGTTATTGAATGCTAGTTTTATAAGGGACTTGCAAACTATAGAGATATGTTGAACTAAACATTCTAACCTGAAAAAGTCTAATGATGATCACTTTACGGAGCCGTTGATTTCCGTTCGGAGCGACATCACCTAGCGTGTTCAGTAAAAGTTATTTATTACAACAAACTACATAATAAAAGGAGAAGTTTATGAAAAAAAATCTTTTATCCTTTCTAACGATGTTCTTTCTCGTATTGATTTTAACAGCGTGTTCAACTGGCAGTGCGGCTGATTCAGATAAGTTAACGATGGTTTGGTACCCAAATGAATCAGGAAATGATTTAAAAGCAGCTCGTGATGAAATTGGTAAAGCGATTGAAGACGTAACGGGAAAAAAGATTGATCATAAATTGACGACAGATTATGCGATTGCGATTGAAACAATCGCCAATGGCAATGCGGAGCTCGCTTTTATGGGTGCACAAGGGTATATCGAAGCGAAGAATAAAAACGATAAAATTCAACCAATTGTTGTACCTAGTGGAGAGTCGGGAACAATCGACGATGCAGTTTACTATAGCTGGTTGGCTGTGAGAAAAGCGGACACGGAAAACTACAAAACAGACGGTGAGTTAACGATTGATAATATTGTAGACGCTAAATTCTCTTTCGTATCGAGTAGTTCAACTTCAGGCTTTAAAGTTCCGTCTAGTGATATCGTTTCTTACTTTTCAAAAGAAGAAAAATGGAAAGTGTTGACGCAAGAAGACTTGATGGATGGCGGGCCATTTTTTAAAGATGTTTTATATGGTGATTCGCACCAAGGATCCGCTGTAAACCTTTTGAATGGTCGCGCGGATGTCGCAGCGTTCTGTGATACATGTGTAGCAAACTATGTAGAACTTGCCGAAGGTGAAGAGAATACAAAAGGTGCAATCTACAAAATACAAGCAGATGCCGCGGAGCCTTTTAACACGCAGCAAGGCGAAGAGTTTACATTAATTAATGTGACGCCTGTTTTAAACGCTCCATTTGCAGCAAATATGGAAACTTTAAGTAAAGAAGATTTCAAAAAAATCCAAGAGTTATTAATATCAGATGAAATTTCGAATAACGAGAGTATCTTTGTCCCCGCAGACTCCGAAGCTTTTGGTCTATTCACCAAAAAAGCGAATGAGAGATTTGTTTCTGTTAACGACGACTGGTTTAATCCTATCCGTGAACTATCAAAATAAGATGATTAGGTAAAATTATACTAGGAGAGCATGTGCCGAGAAATTATTAAAAAATCGTGCATATGCCCTGTTTGGTCCAATGTGCAGACAAATATCGATACAAGGAGTTTTTCAGGTGGCTTTATTACATGTTAAAGATTTATCGAAACAATATGACAAGGGTAAACAAGTTTTATCGAACATTAACATGGAAATATTTGAAGGTGAGTTTGTATCGATTATTGGTCCATCTGGGGCAGGGAAATCAACATTTCTTCGTTGCATTAATCGGATGATCGATATTTCGGATGGTGAGCTTCATTTTGATGGAACGGATGTCATGTCGTTAAATAAATCTAATTTACGTAAACACCGGACCAAGATTGGGATGATTTTTCAACATTATAATTTAGTGTCTCGCCTAACGGTCATTGAAAATGTGCTGCACGGAAGATTTGGCTATAAATCGACGCTTCAAGGTGTATTGGGCATATTCACTGAGGAAGAGAAGGTGGAGGCGTTTCGTCTTCTTGAAAAGTTAGGAATGGGAGAGCATGCATATAAAAGATGCGACCAATTAAGTGGCGGACAAAAGCAGCGTGTCGGAATCGCCCGTGCTTTAATACAGTCACCGAAGCTGATTCTATGTGATGAACCAATCGCTTCGCTCGACCCTAACTCATCTAAAGTAATAATGGATCATTTGAAAAGCATTTCGAAGGAAATGAATATCACTTGTATTGTTAACCTTCACCAAGTCGATGTAGCGAAAAAGTATTCGGATCGGGTAATTGGTTTGAACGGTGGGCAGGTTGTGTTTGATGGAACTTCTAAAGAATTGACGTCGGAATCCATCCATGAGATTTATGGCTCTGAAGCCGGGGATCTCATAATGGAATAGGAGGCTCTTTAATGGATAGTAAGGCATTTAAGAAAAACAAAAGACAAATGACGATTTTCTGGCTCATTCTTATTGGAATTACGGTTATATCTGCAAAGCTGACCGATTTCAATATCATCCATGGTATTCAAACGGTGCCAAAAGCTTTTAGTTGGATCATTTCTAACTTATATATTACAGAAGAGTCTTTGGCAAAAATGCCATCCATTATGGATAAATTAATAGAAACAATCTTTCTTTCCATTACGTCAACGACAACAGCTAGTGTCCTAGCTTTGTTTTTGGCATTGATGGGGTCACAGACGACGAAGGTGAATAACTTTTTCGCATCACTTAGCAGAATTGTTGCCTCGGTCTATAGAAATATTCCGATTGTCGCATGGGCGCTTATCCTTCTTTTATCATTTGGTCAAAATGCATTAACGGGTTACTTTGCATTGTTTTTAGCGACATTTGGTTTTCTAACTCGTGCATTCACTGAAACAATCGATGAGACAAGCAGTAGTTCGGTGGAAGGTTTGCGGGCAACAGGCGCTACGTATTTCCAAGTCGTATCGAAAGCGGTTATACCAGAATGTTCCCCACAAATGATTAGTTGGATTTTGTATATGATTGAAACAAATATTAGAAGTTCGACACTCGTTGGTATTTTGACGGGAACAGGGATTGGATTTATGTTCGATTTATATTATAAGAGCATGAACTATAACGTCGTGAGCTTGATTACGATGAGTATTGTTTTAGTTGTAATTGGGATTGAACTCGTTTCCAATTATGTCAGGAGGGTTATTTTATAATGACGATCATTAAAAGCGAGCTGGCGTATGACTTTAAAAAGACGGACTCGGGGAAAATAAAGATTAAAGTTTGGGGAAAGTCTCAAGTTGTCATGACAGCTACCTTTGTGACACTCTTCCTGTTAACGATTTACGGATTTTTAACGTTTGATTATAAAGGTATTTCCTTCATGCGAGCGACGATTGATACGCTTTATAATTTGAAAGTCATGTTTTTGCAGCCGGCATTCAGTCACTTCACCTTTGCGGATGTAATGGTTCAATTGGGTCTGACGTTAGGTCTTGGATTCCTTTCTACGATTTTAGGAGCTGTTCTTTCTTTGTTCATCGCTTTGTTTGCTGCCAAGAATTTATCGACGAAATTTGTTTCGAACGCAATCATTGTGGTCGTGACGTTTATTCGTGCAGTACCGACTGTTTTGTGGGTGCTAATCTTTGCGATTGCGGCGGGGCTTGGGAGTGAAGCGGTGATCTTGGGGATGGTGCTTCATTCAATTGCATTTTTGGTGAAAGCTTACTCGGAGTCCTTTGAGGAAATCGATGATGGAATTATTGAGGCATTGCGTGCCAGTGGCGCCAACTGGTGGCATATCGTAACTCATGCGGTGATCCCGTCGACGGCAAGTTCCCTATTATCATGGACCTTTCTACGCTTTGAAACGAATTTTACCGTGGCAGTCGCAATGGGTGCCGCTGCAGGAGCGGGCGGCATCGGTTTTGAATTATTGATGGCTTCGGGATTCTATTTCGACTTGCGTGAAGTTGGATTTATCACATACGCAATATTAATTGTTGCAATCGCACTCGAGGTTTTCTCGACGCAATTGAAGAAACGCTTTTTGACAAACGCATGAGTCTAGCAAAAAGCAGGGACTAAAACCATTTTGGTTTATAGTCCCTGCTTTTCGTTTGTAGTCTAATAGTGATTAATAACCCATTTCCTTTAAGATACGTGACAAGTTGCGTAACCGTTCACCAATTAGCTCATCATCGTCGCTAAGGGCTTGACTAAATAATTGAATGTCTTCGTCAATTTTTTCATTGTCTGTACATACAGCTACTGTCATTGCATCGCCTTGTAAACCTACTCTGTCTATAACAGGATTTTCGGGGTCATATAACTTTTCGTGACGGTAAGCATCTCGAAAATGAAGTTTTGTACTGCAAACTAGAATGGCAAGGTCAATTACGCGATGTAGTGGTAATTCCTCAGACTGCCTTGACCATTTTCCGCCTGTGTGCCTCCAAACTTTCGCTGAAATATCTACTTTTCCTCTATCATTCCATTGGGCCAATCCTAACGAAAGACCTTTAGCGTCGGAATTATTAGCATTTCTACCATCAACATTCTCATAGTTATCGGATACAATAACGGGTTTGTGTTTTAAAGTAGTTGGGATTTTCATTATTTTTCCGCCTCTCATCTTTAGTAATTTAGTAAGTTACTAAGTTACTGAATAACTAATTTAAAAAATAACACATTATAGATGCTACGTCAATATGAAAGGTGATTTTTGGTTTCTAGATTATGTTGAAATGAAGATTTTCACTAAAAAAGAAAATCGTTGAACCAGCTCCCTTGCCGGGCATTCTAAGGCTAACGTGGTATGATCATTCAAAATTATGAAATGCAATCGGGCATTTGAAATCATCGGGAGCAAACGTAGAAAGGTTCATTTTGAAAGATTGAATAATATGATATACTAGACGCAACTTCAAAGAGAAAGGACTGACGGGTGGACGATGATTAACTAATCTTTTATTCCGAGAAAATGAATTTTTAATTCGAACGGAAAACAGGATTAGTCTGTCCACTTTTAAAGTTATCTCCTTTCTCTTTGCGCATGCAACGGGTTTTTTTAGGAGCTTGAAATTGGATATATAGCGACTAATCCTTCCGATTATTTTTCGGAGGGACTTTTTTGTCTCTCCGGATTGGAGGAATGAGTATGCTTATTGGAACACTGAATCAATTAATTTTTACACACGGAGAAACCGTGATTCTTGACCGGGTGTCTGCGGATATTTCGGCAGGGGCTTGTGTTGCGGTTGTAGGGGCAAATGGTGCGGGAAAGACAACGCTCCTTTCGTTATTGGCAGGGGAAATAACGCCGACTTCAGGTTCAATCAGTTGGCAAGGGAAAGCACCGTCTATTACTTATTTCAGGCAAGAGCAGGAAAATGAAGGCGTGGCTGATTGGGAACAGGCGGAGGCACATATTTACCGAAGGAAATGGAAAGTTCCGGAGCGGGCAGAATATGAATCGGCAAGCGGCGGGGAACGTATGAAAATACGACTTTCAGCTGCGCTTGCCGAAAAGAGTGAGCTCGTTCTACTAGATGAACCGACGAATCATTTGGACGTGGAAAGTTTAGAAGAATTGATTCACATGATTAATAAAGGTACAGATACGTATTTGATCGTTTCCCATGATCGTTATTTCATTGACAGAACGGCGGATTTTATCTTTGAAATTGAGTACGGGAAATTGACAGTGTACAAAGGGAATTATACGGATTATAGAGAGAAGAAAGAATCGGAGCGTGACATTCAGCAGAAGCATTTTGAACAGCAGCAACGGAAGATCGCAAAAGTGGAGAGTCAGATGGAAGAATTGGGGGCTTGGTCTGAAAAAGCGCATGCGGAATTAACAAAAAAGGGTGGAACAAAAGAGTATTTCCGGATGAAGGCGAAAAAGCGCGACGTACAGATTCGTTCAAAGCGGAAACGGCTGGAAGGAGAATTGGAGAAGCATCGTATCGAAAAGCCAGAGGACGAAGTGGCGGTGTCGTTTGGCGTAAAAAGTCAGAAGAAAAAAGGGAAACGGGTATTAGAATTAAAAAATGTCGGGAAGAAATTTGAGGCGCATGAATTGTTTTCAAGTGCCTCGTTCACGGTGCAAGCTGGTGAGCGAATTGGTCTTGTTGGTCCGAACGGTTCAGGGAAATCGACGATGTTTCGAATGATGCTCGGGGAAGAGAGTTATGACGGCGATCTTTGGACAACGAACGGAATGACAATCGGTTATTTGAGCCAGACCGTGCTCGACCTACCGGAGGATATAACGATGGCGGATTATTTTTATGCAGATACATTCCACGAACAAGGATTGATTCGAACGAATTTGACGAATCTAGGTTTTTCAAAAAAACATTGGGAGCTTCCGTTGTCCGCGCTTAGTCAGGGAGAGCGCGTGAAGGTGAAACTCATGCAGTTCATTCTTGAAGGGACGGATGTATTGCTGTTGGATGAACCGACAAACCATCTTGACCTTCCATCGAGGGAGGAACTAGAAAAGACGTTACAAACGTTTCCAGGAACACTTTTGTTCGCGTCACATGATCGCTATTTCACGGAACGGATGGCGAATGGATTGCTGCTATTTGGGGATGGAACGATACGAAAAGTACCGATGACTTATGCGGAATGGCAAGAACGTAAGACTGTGTTGCAACCGGAAAAGCGGGAGGAAGAACGGCTACGACTTGAAACAGAGCTACAAGCGGTGCTTGGGAAATTGAGTATGATGAAACCTACAGACAAAGGATACGCGGAGCTAGATAAGGCATTTCTGAAGTTAAGTGCACAGTTAAGAAAAAATAAAGAATAAAAAATTCGGAGGTGACAAAGAGTATATACTCTCTGTCACCTCCGAATTCCTCCGAGTAAAGTGTTCGGTAGCTTGTTTGTGCTTTCATCCATAATATATGCAGAAATTAAAAAATGTATGCTTGCGAAAGTGCATTATTTACTATGAAAAATAAAAAGGGGGCTGTCCAATAAGTAGTTAAATCTAAATGTGCGCAGGGAAATACTAGATTCCTCTTCGCATATTTTATTGCATATATTATCTAGAGAATCGTCAGAAAAGGCGACACTCCTGCGGGAAAAGCGTTAGCTGAAGACCCCGCAAGCGAAGCGAGGAGGCTGAGGCAACGCCCGCGGAAAGGGAGCCGTTCTGACGATTCTCGGTCTTATTGGACAGCCCCTTTACCTATCAAACATTCCGGTTCAACATCCTTAACCCATTCAAAATGACAAGAATCGTACTTCCTTCGTGGCCGATGACGCCAAGGGGCAAGTTTACGACTTGCATGAAATTGGCGGCAATTAAGAGTGCGATGACTGAAATGGCGAAAAAGACGTTTTGTTTTACAATTCGATTCATCTTCCGCGAAAGTTTAACGGCGTAGTCGATTTGCGTCAAGTCATTACGCATAAGAACGACATCAGCTGTTTCGAGTGCGACGCCAGTTCCGTCACCCATCGCAATGCCTGTCGTGGCGGTCGCGAGCGCGGGAGCGTCGTTGATGCCGTCTCCGACCATGCCGACAAATTTATATTCGCCCATGAGACGCTTTAAGTGATCCACTTTGTCCGCGGGTAAACATTCAGCGACGTATGCCTCGATACCCGCTTCTTTTGCAATCACTTTTGCTGTCTTTTCATTGTCTCCTGTCAGTAAAATCGTTTTGATTCCCGCCGCATGCAAAGAGGCAATCGCACGTTTTGCTTCTTGGCGCAACGTGTCTTTCAGTGCAGCCAGTGCGATGATTCCTTCTTCGTCTCGCATGAAAATGACGGTTTTACCTTCATCCAAAAGAGTGGAAGCGGCACTGTTTTCAAATGCGTTTGCTTCTTCCTCCCCGACAAACGCGGGCTTTCCGACGATGTATTCTTTGCCGTTTTCGAATGCTTTAATTCCCCAACCAGGCACGTCTTCGATGTCAATCCGCTCAATCAATTCTACGCCTTCACTTTTTGCATACGTTGTAATTGCTGTCGCAAGTGGATGATTGGATTGATCTTCAATGCGCGCGATGAGTTCAAGTACCGTTTGACGATCCATTCCTTCGCGAACAATAAAATCCGTTACAACTGGTTTCCCTTGTGTTAGCGTTCCTGTTTTATCCAAAGCAATTGCTTTCAATGAGCTTAAATGCTCTAAATGCAATCCGCCTTTGAATAAAATCCCCTTTTTCGCTCCGTTTGAAATGGCCGCCAGTGTCGCGGGCATAATAGCGGCAACGAGCGCACACGGGGAAGCGACAACGAGAAGGACGATGGCTCTGTAAATCGTTGTCGTCCAATCCCATCCGAAAACAAAATGAGGGAGGAACATCATAACAAGCACTGAAATAAGTACGATTTTGACATAGGTTCCTTCGAAGCGTTCGATGAATTGCTGTGAAGGTGATTTTTCACTTTGTGCAGACATAACAAGATTAATAATTTTTTGGAATAGCGTTTCTGAATTTGGTTTGGTCATTTCGACCGTAATTGCGCCGCTCATATTCACCGTACCGGCATAAATATCTTCCCCAATACCTTTTGTAACTGGGATGGATTCGCCACTTATTGCCGCTTCGTCAATTGAGCTTCTTCCTTCAAGAATGACACCGTCGACTGGAATGCTTTCACCCGGTTTAATAAGAATGAAGGCACCTGTTTCCAGGGATTCTGTCGGTACTTTTGTTGCCTGCCCGTCTTCATTCAAAAGCCAAGCTTCTTGTGGTTGAAGGTCTATTAAGGATGAAATTTCTTTATGGCTTTTATTTAACGTATACGTTTCAAGGGCTCCGCTAATTGCAAAAATGAATATAAGAATTGCACCTTCTGCCCAATAGCCAATAATTGCGGACCCAACTGCTGCAAAGATCATGAGCATTTCGACGTTTAGTTCTTTGTTTTTTATCGTTTCTTCAATACCTTCTTTTGCTTTCGCAAAGCCTCCAATGGCAAATGCAAGAAGATAGAGAGTGATCGAAGCTGTGTCGCTGCCACTATATCCTATATACCAAGCTGTCAAAATGAGTACGCCTGACAGCAGGGCGGCGATGAGTTCAATCGTAACGAAAAAGTTCCGTGTAGCTTGCCTTTTATCCTCCGTAATTGTTGTCATATAGATCCCTCTTTTTTTGTAATGATAGTTATTAATACATAGTATCACATTAGAATCATTATCGTTAATGAATTGCGTCAAAAAAATAAAAAAACACGACAGGATTTCCCAGTCGTGTTGCAGATGAAAAGTATGAAAGTAAGAAATTCTGCATTCTTAGCCAGTCGTTAAAGACGCAACAATCGTAATTCCAATCAATACGAGTGTTCCTAAAAGTGTAATCCACATTGACTTGTCCGGATTTTCGGGTCTACTGTCAGCTTTGTGCATGCTTCTAACCTTCTTTCGAATTTTGGCCTTATCCTACTTTTCCCTTTTTAGTATATCGTAAACATTTACAGAAAAGTAGGCATATTTTTGAATGCTGTCGCATAAGATATCTTTAGGCGTCAGTGCGGTACTTTTTAAAAGTCTGCCAGAACGTTACCGAAAGGGGTTTTGGATAATGAGCAATAATAACCTAAAATTATATTTTGTGATGAGATCAAAAGTTATAGGCGGAAGCGATCCGCTAGCTGTGTTAGAAGGGGCATTAAAGGGTGGGGTGACATGCTTTCAACTGCGTGAAAAAGGTCCGGATGCACTTAGCGGGGCGAAATTGGAGGAATTCGCAATCCAGTGTAAATCGCTTTGTAAGGAGTACGGAGTTCCTTTCATAATAAGTGGGGATGTAGATTTGGCTGTTAAAGTCGGTGCAGATGGTATTCATCTTGAGCAGGAAGAAATCGATTTTTCTAGAGTACGTGAAAAGTTGGGGCAAAATATGTCTCTCGGCGTATCCGTGCATACGGCGTCTGAAGCATTTGCTGCAGCCGATGCCGGTGCAAGTTACATCGAAATAGGTCCACTGTTCGAATCAAAAGAGAAGGTCAATCGACCAACTGCGAAACTGGAGTTAATTCGTGAAGTTGCCTTCCAATTACCGGGATTGCCGATTGTTGGATGTGGCGGCATTACGGAGCGGAAAATGGGTTCTGTCATTCGCGCGGGTGCTTCTTGCGTGGCGGTTTCTTCGGTCATTACGGATGCCGAAAATCCAGAAGAGGCAGCTCGTCAACTAAAGGGGCAAGTGCTTCTTTCGTTGACGGGTGTGGAAATGTAAAGTCTTAACGTATAGCGAGCTTTCGACTGCGCCACACTTCTTAGAAGGAGGTGCAGTTATGAATTTATTTGAAATACAGACAGTTACACATCATCCGGATTTAATTCATTTTACATGGAATGACATAGGTGGGTCGTATAATGTGTATCGGGATGGATTTCTTCTTTATGAAGGAACTGTTCCGGAGTTCGGAGATGGGAACTTTAAACATGCCAAAATGTACAATTACGCAATCGAACGGGTTGAAGGTGGAAAAGTTATTGACGTCATTGCACTCCAAACATCTGCTTTTGCTGAGCAAAGAAATATAGAAAACCCACTTCAGTTTCTTGTCATGACAACGATTGTTGCAAAGACGCAAATCGCTTTATCATGGCAAGAAATTGCAGATGTTGATGTATACGAAATTTATCGGAACGACGTGTTCGTCACAACCGTTGAGTCAAACCAATATATCGACCGGGATTTTGCATTGGATGAAACGTATACGTATACGGTGAAATCCAAGCGACCGCTTATAAAGTCAGAGAAAAAATTGAATGTAAGTACGTCGGTTATTGCACAGGCTTTCGGATTCTTGAATCCATTTTCGTCGAAAGAAAAAGCGGCAATTGAAGAGTTTTGGATGACGAAAATAATCGCGAAGCCGAAGACGTTACTAATTCCCGTACTGGAAAAGGAACGCCGCACAAATGTGGATAGATGGTGTTTTCGTTATGCAACATTTTTAGCCGAAGACTGGATAAAAAATCCGAATATGTTATCAAAAGAGTATTTTTTCAAAGGCGATGGAAGAGGATTTAATCCGGAAGGTGAAACGTACAGGACGCGCGTTGACGTTGAACTTGCCTACAATCAAGTTCAACTTCCTTTAACATTTACAAAAGATGTCGGGCAGACGACTTCCTATAGTCATGCGAAGAAACTTAGAAGGAAAGGTGTGGCTTCTTCGAAAGGAATTGTCGTGAAGCGATTGGATCATACGAAAGAAGATGTGGGGTTCCTTTTAACGCATACCGTTGGAAACCCACTCGTAACGGCATTTGGAATCGACTATGAAGTGCATGGGGTAATGCGCCGCAACGGGACGTTTGATATAACGGGCTTTCATGACCAAGCGCCGCATCATGAAATCTATATGAAGCGGGGCGAAGGGAAAGATTGGGTACCGATTCATCAGGCGGAGAGCAAGGGACTTGCATGGATGTCTTTTATTACGGCATGGCAATATTGGCGCGTTTCAAATTTTGAATGACAAACGGGGAAGCAATTATGCTTTCTCGTTTTCGTATTTACCTATAGTCATCGAGTTCGTGAAGACGGTCCTGTTGACATTCAAAACTTTATTTGATAAAGTTACCTTGAATTCGAGATACTTAAGTAAAGGGTGAATAAGGAATGAAACATATATTTAAACGTGGAAAAGATGCATCGAAACCAGTATTGCTTATGCTTCACGGAACAGGTGGCACAGAACGAGACTTATTGCCGTTGGCAGAGTTGATTGATCCGGATGCTTCTGTGCTTAGCGTTCGAGGAAATGTTCTCGAAAATGGTATGCCACGTTTTTTTGCTCGATTGGCTGAAGGGGTATTCGATGAGGAAGATTTAATTTTCCGGACGAAAGAATTGTATGAGTTTATTGGAACGTCGGCGGAAGAACACGGTTTTGACCGTTCAAACGTCGTTGCAGTGGGTTATTCAAACGGGGCAAATATTGCTGCAAGTTTACTGTTTCATTATAAGGGAGCGCTTAAAGGTGCCATTCTTCACCACCCGATGGTGCCACGGCGCGGTCTTGAATTACCGGACCTTTCAGGTGTTCAAGTGTTTATAGCGGCGGGGAAAAATGATCCGATGTGTTCTGCGATGGAATCCGAGGATTTGGATAAGCTACTGACAGAAGCGGGTGCAAAGACCGAAGTACATTGGGAAATGAACGGACACTCGCTAACGCGTACAGAGGTAGATGCAGCGGCAATATGGTACAAAAAAAATTGGTGAATGAAAAGTGAGGAATAACTAGTGGGTTACTTATACAGACTATTTGGGAGATCACAAAAAGAGGAGAGCATACAAATGACAAAAACTAAAACGGCAATCGTATATTATAGTACAGGTGGTACAAACTATCAATTAGCACAATGGGCAGCGGAAGCGGCAGAAGCAGCGGGTGCTGAAGTGAGACTTATGAAAGTAGCGGAAACGGCTCCACAATCTGTAGTCGATTCGAATGAAGCTTGGAAAGCAAATGCCGAAGCAACGAAAGACGTACCGGTTGCAACGGGTGAGGATCTTGAATGGGCAGACGCAATTATTTTTAGCACGCCGACTCGTTTCGGGAACGTACCTAGTCAAATTCAGAGCTTCTTCGATACGTTAGGCGGGTTTTGGTTCCAAGGCAAGCTTGCCAATAAAGCAGTAAGCGCAATGTCTTCTGCACAAAATCCACATGGTGGACAAGAAGCAACCATTCTTTCTCTTTACACAACGATGTATCATTGGGGTGCGGTTGTCGCGGCACCGGGTTACACGGATGCAGTTACATTTGCAGCTGGCGGGAATCCATACGGGACAAGCGTAACAGTTGGACAAGACGGTAAAATTGTTGATGATGAAGCGACCATTAAAGCAGCAGTCGCTCACCAAGCGAGACGTACGGTAAAAGTCGGAGAAGCTTTAAAAGTCATGAACGCATAACTTTCAACTGGATGTGAAAATAAAAAGGAAACAATTCGTTCGAATCCGAACGAGTTGTTTCCTTTCTTTACTGTATTAGTAAATTTCATAATTCAACGTTTTACAAAGGGAAGCCGATTCAACGATTTTCATTTTTAGCGACAACCTTCATGATACACTTTAGAGAGTAAAAGATGAATTTGAAAAGGGGAAGTGCAAAGATGAGTAAACACGCGGAAGCAACGATTCAGACAAAAAAACAGTTGTTGGAAATGCTAGAAAGTCGTAAAGATGAAATGATTGAAATTCGCAGGCATCTACATGCGAATCCGGAGTTGTCTTTCAAAGAAGAGAAAACGGCACAATATATTGCCAACTTTTATAAAGGAAAAGATGTAGATATTCAAACAAATGTAGGCAATGGCTACGGAATTATTGTAACGATTCAAGGCGGCAAACGTGGAAAAACAATTGGTCTGCGTGCCGATTTTGACGCATTGCCAATACATGAAGAAACCGATGTACCATTTAAATCGAAAAACGAAGGCGTCATGCATGCGTGCGGTCATGATGGGCATACCGCGTATATGTTAGTTCTTGCAGATTGTTTAATTCAAATGAAAGCGTCGATTGCGGGTACAATTAAAATAATTCACCAACATGCCGAAGAAACACCGCCAGGCGGGGCAAAAAGTATTGTTGAATCGGGGACTTTGGACGATTTGGACGCTGTTTTTGGTACGCATTTATTCCCGACGCATCCAGTTGGAACAATCGGTCACCGCGGTGGCTATGCGATGGCGGGAAGGACGTATTTCAAACTGGTGATTCAAGGAACGGGCGGTCACGGTTCCATGCCTCAAAATTCCAATGACCCAATTGTTGCCGGGGCTCATTTTGTGACGGCTGTTCAGACTGTTGTTAGTCGCCGGTTAAACCCGTTTGAAATGGGTGTCGTTACAATCGGCTCATTTGACGGGAAAGGTTCATTTAATATAATTAAAGACAGTATCGAAATTGAAGGCGATGTCCGTTATATGAACGACAAAACGCAGCAGGTAATTGACGAAGAAATTCACCGGATTGTAAGTGGAATCGAACTGCAATTCGGTGTTATATGCGAATTGACTTATACAGCCGATTATCCGCCGCTTTATAACGACCCGGAAGTTACGGCGGAAGTCGTTTCTGTTCTTGGAAATGCGAATGACCCAGACATTAAAGAAGTCGTAGAATTCCCTGTATTTTCGGGGTCTGAAGACTTTGCGTACTATTCAGAAAAAGTTCCAGGTACATTCTTCTTTATCGGTTGTAAGCCAGAAGGCGTAGAAAAGGTGTATTTAAATCATCACCCGAAATTCGATATTAACGAAGATGCCCTGCTTGTTTCAGCAAAGGCAGTCGCGCATGTTGTTTGTAATTATTACGACGTTGAATAAATATCGGCATATTTCATATGGCGAGGCTTGAAATTTTCTTAACTCCTATTGATATGCTAAACTGAATTTAAGTTAATAATTACGGTTTGAGCTGATGAGAGACCTAACGGCATGATTGCAATTGCAATCGTGTACGTTGAGGTCTCTTTTTTTGTCGATTGAATTTAGAGGGGAATATATATATTCAAAGGAGAAGATGATAATGGCTGGATTTTCGGCTTTAGAAAGAACTGCTACGTTTGAAAAGATGAATACCGAGGATTTCGATTTACTAATTATTGGGGGAGGCATTACGGGCGCGGGTATCGCTTTGGATGCGGCGACACGGGGACTAAAGGTTGCTCTCGTTGAGATGCAAGATTTTGCATCGGGTACATCGAGCCGTTCGACGAAGCTTGTTCACGGCGGCTTGCGTTATTTGAAGCAATTTCAAATTAAGGAAGTGGCGGAGCTTGGAAAAGAGCGTGCGATTGTGTATGAAAATGGTCCGCATGTTACAACACCCGAATGGATGTTATTGCCGTTCCATAAAGGCGGCACATTTGGCAAGTTCTCGACCTCTTTTGGGCTAAGAGTTTACGACTTTTTAGCTGGGGTCAAGAAGAAGGAAAGAAGAACGATGCTCTCTTTGGATGAAACGATTCGCAAAGTACCAATCGTCAAAAAAGACGGTTTATTGGGAGGCGGATTGTATGTTGAGTATCGTACAGATGACGCCCGTTTGACGATTGAAGTGATCAAAGCCGCCGAAGCCAATGGAGCGGTCATTACGAATTATGCAAAAGCTGAGCGGTTTATATATAACGAAAAAAATCAGGCAATAGGCGCGGAGATTAAAGACGTACTGACGGAAAAAACGATTTCCATTCGTGCGAAAAAGATTGTCAATGCGACAGGTCCATGGGTAGATGACGTGAGAGAAATTGACGGTTCGAAGAGCAAGAAGCATTTGATTTTATCTAAAGGGGTCCATCTAGTGTTTGATCAATCCGTTTTCCCTCTTCAACAAGCGGTCTATTTTGATGCGCCCGATGGACGCATGGTGTTTGCGATTCCGAGAGACGGCAAAACGTATATAGGAACAACGGATACATTTTACGATGGAGATCGCGTGTCAATCGATATTACGAAGGAAGACCGCACATATATTATGGGCGCAATTCGGTATATGTTCCCTGATTTACAAGTTGTAGAAACCGATATCGAGTCGGGCTGGGCGGGGATTCGTCCGCTTATCCACGAAGAGGGTAAAGATCCTTCTGAGATTTCGCGAAAAGATGAAATTTGGGAATCTGAAAAAGGTCTCATTACAATTGCAGGCGGGAAACTGACAGGTTACCGAAAAATGGCAGAGACCGTCGTAAATATCGTTGTAGAAAAATTAAACGAAGATGGAAATGAGAAATTTGGTCCTTCCATTACGAAAAATTTACCGATTTCAGGTGGCGATATCGGGGGTTCCTCTAAGCTAGAGCAATTTTTAAATGAAAAAAGCAGGGAAGCCGTTCGTTTGGGGCTTGAAGAACAAGAAGGACGCAGACTGTCGAAAATGTATGGATCCAATATCGATACAGTCCTTTCTTATTTAGAAGAACCGAAAACACCGATTCCACGGGTTTTATATGCTCAATTAATGTATGCAATTCATCACGAAATGGCTGTGAAGCCTACGGATTTCTTTATTAGAAGAACAGGCGCCTTATTATTCGATATGGCTACGGTAATGGCATGGAAAGACCATGTCCTAGCCGAGATGTCGGGCTTGTTCGGATGGACGGAAGAAGAACGGATGCACTATGCAAAGGAATTAGACCAAGAAATTACAACGGCTACAACTGCGGTCGAGTTCTAATTGAGTTATAATAGGTGATCAATCATTTCAAACAATTAGCAGAGAGGAATGACGCCATGCCTTTTCATAAGCAGAAAATCTTGCCAGCATTACGGCATTTGAAGCAGTTGGAACCTTTGTTAAATAGCCCTTATGAATATATCGTCTTACTGGAGGTTCATATAAGCAATTTGAAAACGATCAAAAATGAAGCGGATCGCCATCGTAAAAAGTTAATTATTCATGCGGATTTAATCCAGGGATTGAAAACGGATGATTATGCCGCAGAATTTCTTTGTAATGACATTCGACCGGCGGGCATTATATCTACGCGTTCGAATATGATTATGAAAGCGAAGGCGAAAGGCATTATTGCGATTCAACGGATGTTTTTATTGGATACAATCGCATTGGAGAAAAGCTATTCGCTAATCGAGCGAACGAAGCCGGATTATATTGAAATTTTGCCGGGTGTTATTCCGCAACTGATTAGCGAAGTGAATAAGCGAACTGGAATTCCAATTATTAGTGGTGGATTGATTCGCTCGGAAGCGCATGTTCATGAAGCGTTGGCCGCCGGAGCAAAAGCAGTGACGACGTCCAATCAGCAGCTTTGGTCGGCATTTTTGGACGATATAGACCGATGAAGATTGTTGACAAAAGTTTGGCCCTTTTATAGACTATTGATAAGTTCATAAAACGTGGTTGAGTATTGAGGTCCACATTTAGTCATTCCGCATAAGGCGGTGATTAAATGTGGACTTTTTTTGCTGTCTAGGCCACTTTTGTTTTTTTGTAGATTTATTCGTAATCGCTTACAAATAGGAGGATGTAATGATGACGCCGTTTTTGGGGGAATTAGTTGGTACAATGATTTTAATCATTTTTGGGGCAGGAGTTGTCGGTGGGGTACTGATGAAAAACTCCAAGGCGGAAGGTTCTGGTTGGATTGTTATTACCATTGGATGGGGTTTGGCAGTTGCAATGGGCGTCTACGCGGTTGGAAATTTCAGTGGTGCCCATTTAAAACCGGCTGTTACAATCGGGATGGCATCTATTGGTGAATTTCCGTGGGCGGATGTACCAAGTTATGTCACCGCACAAATGATTGGTGCAATGATTGGAGCCGTTATTATTTACTTTCACTACTTACCGCATTGGCAGGAAACAGAGGATCCCGATTTGAAATTGGCCGTGTTTGCAACAGCGCCGGCAATTCGTCATCCGCTTTCGAATTTGACGAGTGAGATTATCGGAACGTTTATTTTACTTTTAGGGCTACTAACAATAGGAGCCAACGAATTTACGGAAGGCTTGAATCCACTAATCGTCGGAGCATTGATTGTTGCAATTGGCGTGTCGCTTGGAGGAACAACAGGTTATGCGATTAATCCCGCGCGCGACTTGGGACCGAGAATTGCCCATTTTTTCCTTCCAATTGCGGGTAAAGGTTCTTCTGACTGGGGCTACGCTTGGATTCCGGTTGTCGGACCAATCATTGGTGGCTCATTCGGAGCCCTCTTTTACAAGCAAGTTTTTGAAGGTGTAAATAGTATCGGGTTTTGGATTGTTGGAGCGATTACGCTGGCCGTCTTATTAGGGGCTCAATTCACGATTAGAAAAGAAAAGGTAGTCATTTTGAATCCAAAAGTTGCGAAAAGAGTATAATTAATATAAAGAACCATAGGAGGAATGAGCATGACGGACAAATATATACTGGCGCTCGACCAAGGAACAACAAGTTCACGAGCGATTCTGTTTGATAAAAAAGGAGCGATTTTTCATACATCTCAACAGGAATTCACTCAATATTTCCCGAAATCAGGTTGGGTGGAACATAACGCGGACGAAATATGGAGTTCGATTTTAGCTGTTATTGCGGGTGTATTGTCGGAGAAAAATATCGATGCCAAGCAAATCGAAGGAATCGGTATTACCAATCAACGGGAAACGACCGTCGTGTGGGATAAAAATACAGGAGATCCAATTTATAATGCAATTGTCTGGCAATCACGCCAAACTGCCGAAATCTGTGAAGAATTAAAAGTGCAAGGACATAGTGATACATTCCGTGACAAGACGGGCTTGCTCATCGACGCTTATTTTTCGGGTACGAAAGTAAAATGGATTTTGGATAATGTTGAAGGTGCCAAAGAGAAAGCAGAGCGGGGCGATCTTTTATTCGGTACGATTGACACTTGGCTCGTTTGGAAGTTATCGGGCGGTAAAACACACGTTACTGATTATTCGAATGCTTCAAGAACACTGATGTACAACATTTACGAGCTCGAGTGGGATCAAGAATTGCTCGATATTTTAGGTGTGCCGGCATCGATGCTTCCTGAAGTCCGTTCTTCTTCAGAAATCTATGCACATACGGATGAAGATTTATTCTTCGGCTATCGGGCCCCGATTGCGGGAATTGCGGGCGATCAGCAGGCGGCTCTTTTTGGTCAGGCTTGTTTTGAAAGTGGCATGGTGAAAAACACGTATGGAACAGGCTGCTTTATGCTTATGAATACGGGTGAAAAAGCCGTTAAGTCAGAGCACGGTTTGCTAACGACGCTTGCGTGGGGAATTGACGGGAAAGTGGAGTATGCATTGGAAGGCAGTATTTTTATTGCAGGTTCAGCTATTCAGTGGTTACGTGACGGGCTTCGTATGTTCAGAAACTCATCCGAAAGTGAACGATATGCAAAACGGGTGAATTCAACAGATGGGGTGTATGTCGTTCCTGCATTTGTCGGGCTTGGTGCCCCGTATTGGGACAGCGATGTACGAGGAGCTGTTTTCGGATTGACAAGAGGTACATCGAAAGAGCATTTTGTTCGCGCAACACTTGAGTCGCTTGCTTACCAGACGAAAGATGTCTTAGATGCAATGGAAGCAGATTCGGGCATTTCATTAAAAACATTACGCGTGGACGGCGGAGCAGTGGAAAATGATTTCCTCATGCAATTCCAAAGTGATTTATTGAATGTGCCGGTTGAACGCCCTGTTATTAATGAAACAACAGCATTAGGCGCTGCTTACTTAGCTGGATTGGCAGTTGGTTTTTGGAAAGATCGTTCAGAAATCGCTGCACATTGGCAAATTGACCGCCCATTCCAACCTGAAATGGAACAAACAGAGCGGGAAAACTTATACGGCGGCTGGCAAAAAGCGGTCAAAGCGGCAATGATATTTAAATAAGTAGGCAAATTAAACAGGCTATCAAAGCACCCGGTATGAGAGGGTGCTTTGATAGCCTGTTTGTAATGGGGAGTGAAGTTTACTAAAGGGGAAGAGTTGACAATAAGTCCGATAGAGTGGAGAATGCCGGGTAAAGTGCTGACATTCGGCGTGAAAGGGTGGACATCGGGAAAAAGAGCTGACAATAAGTCCGATAGAGTGGAGAATCCGGGGTAAAGAGCTGACATTCAGAGAGAAAGAGTGGACATCCGTAAAAAGAGCTGACATTAAGTCCAATAGAGTGGAGAATCCCGGGTAAAGAGCTGACATTCAGCACGAAAGAGTGGACATCCGTAAAAAGAGCTGACAATAAGTCCGATAGAGTGGAGAATCCCGGGTAAAGCGCTGACATTCGGCAAGAAAGAGTGGACATCCGATAAAAGGACAATCATTCACAAAAAAAAGGAAAAGCCCAAGGGCTTTTCCTTCCAATTAATCACTTATTCAAATAAACCCATGCATACTGCGCATACAGTTCTGCTCCTGTTGCAAGCGCATCTTCGTCGATGTCGAAATTGCCGTGGTGATGTGACCACTCGGTATCTTTTTCTGGGTTTCCGCTACCGACAAGCGCGAAGCTGCCGGGTGCTTTGTCGAGGAAGAACGAGTAATCTTCCGCGCCCATTGTCGGTTTTTCGTTAAAGAGTACATCTGGACCAAATGCTTCAGTAGCCACTTGTTGAACGAGATGGGCACTTGCTTCGTCATTGATGACAGGTTGTGTTCCGCGAATATATTCAACTTCAGCAGTTGCTCCGTATGTCGCGGCAACATTGTTTGCGTAAACTGTGATGCTTTTTTCAATATGATCGCGAGTATCTTGGTTGAACGTACGAACCGTTCCTTCGATAAGCGCATTTTCAGCAATAACGTTAAACCGGGTACCGACTTCCATTTTTCCAACCGTAAGAACAGCCGCATGCTGCGGATCAATCGTCCGAGAAATGATTGTTTGGACATTCATAACGAATGAAGAAGCAACGATTGCCGTATCGATACAATCTTCAGGAATCGCCCCGTGACCGCCTTTTCCGATGAATCGTACTTTGAAAATATCTGCTGCTGCAAATGAGGGTCCTGGAGTACAAGAAATTTTATGCGTTGGCATTTGTGACCAAATATGAATGCCGAAAACGTTATCGACATTTTCCATCGCGCCTTGGTCAACCATCGCTTTTGCCGCTTGCGCAATTTCCTCCGCGGGTTGGAATAATAAACGCACATTGCCCGGTAACTCGTCTTTGATTTCAGACAATGCTTTTGCGGCGATAAGAAGCATAGACGTATGTGCGTCATGCCCGCAAGCATGCATTTTTCCTTTTGTTTTCGAAGCGTATGGCACATGCGTGTTCAATTGTTCAACAGGTAATGCATCCATATCGCCGCGTAATGCAACAGTTTTACCACCAGATGCCCCTTGAATTTCCGCAACGACTCCTGTTGGATCTATTTTGCGGTAAGAGATACCAAGATCATCTAGATATTCGCATATAAATGCAGTCGTTTTAACTTCTTCCCATGGCAACTCGGGCTCGCTATGTAGTTTCCGACGAAGTTGAACCAGCTCATCACTATAGTTAAAAATGGCATCCTTAATTGTTTTACTAATCATGTCTACCTTGCCTCCGTTAACCTTTTTATCGTTTCAAATAAAATATCTGTTCCGTTCGCCAGATGACCCGCATCCGACCATTCTTCTGGACAATGGCTTAACCCGTCTTTACTTGGGATGAATACCATTCCGCAAGC
The DNA here is from genome assembly GCF_026931025.1 of Sporosarcina sp. G11-34. NCBI lineage: Bacteria > Bacillati > Bacillota > Bacilli > Caryophanales > Caryophanaceae > Sporosarcina > Sporosarcina sp. G11-34. The sequence goes on from NZ_JAHNZW010000007.1 coordinate 171,855, forward strand.
GGTGAAATCAGAAAAGACCATTGCATCATGACCTGCTCCGCTGTTCATCGAACAATAAGGTATATTAAGCTTTTCGCTCGCTTCCTTCAACAAAGATATGATTCCATGATCAAGTTCTTTCGGTGCAATATAAAGCTTCTGTTCAGCCGAGATACTGATTCCGTCCCGGTTTACAGATTCAATAAGCTTTTCTACGTTACGAACTGCGTTTAGTACATGCTCTTCTTTTCCCGAGCGAATATCAAGTGTAAAGACAACTTTATCGGGGATTACGTTCGCTCCGTTAGGAAACACGTTAAGTCGCCCCGTCGTAATAACTGTCCCTTCGCCTTCTTCAATTGCAATAGTAGGTAAGTTAGCAATAATTTGTGCTGCAGAAACGAGTGCATCGGAACGACGGTTCATCGGCGTGGTCCCGGCATGTCCCGCCTGTCCTTGGACGGTTACTTCGAGCTGTGTCAATCCGACAATTGCTTCAACAACACCAATTTGGATATCTTTTTCTTCAAGAATTGGCCCTTGTTCGATATGGAGTTCAAGAAATGCACGAATCGTTTCAGGGTTTCGGAACTTCTCCTTTGTCGCATCAAGCCCGATTTCGGTCATCGCAGCTGTCGCCAGCACACCGTTTTCATCAGCCAGCTTGTTAAAGTCTTCTTCTGAAAGTAAACCCATCATCCCTCTAGATCCCATCAAGCCGCCAGCGAAACGAGATCCCTCTTCTTCAATAAGCGCAATAACTTCAAGTGGGTATGCGGGTTGTACGTTTTGTTCTTGAAACAGTGCAGCGATTTCTAACCCGACGACTACTCCCGCAGTCCCGTCATAGGCACCACCGTTTGGAACCGAGTCGAAATGGGAGCCGACAATGACAGAAGGTGCATCTTGTAATGTACCTTCTAGTTTGCCGAATATATTGCCTAACCCGTCCTCCGTCACCGTAAGACCGTACTCATTCATTTTTTCTTTAATGTATTTTCGTGCATGTAAATCTTCTTTACTATACGTTAGCCGAGTGACGCCTTCACCGGGTGTAGCCGTGAACTGGCTTAATAATTCGATATGATTTTCAATACGCTGTTGATTTGCTTTCATTACTTATCCCTCCACCTTTACAATAATGCAACGAAGAAACCTGCTAAAATGACTGAAACAATTGTAACACTTATAAATCCACCGACGAGCATAGGCGGCATCATATGACTTGTTAACGCTTCTCTTTCTTTCTTATCTTCTGTCAATGAATTAATCACTTCGTTCGTAATAATGTAGTCGGCGGGGAATCCGTACAAAGCAGTTAATGAAACCGCAAAAGCCATTTCTTTACTTACTTTTAAAACTTTCCCGATGAAGAACGAGAAGATGTACATTCCGATGACACCCAACATGATACAAACAATAAGTGGATAGATAATTTCAAGCATCATGGATGGTGTTGCAACTTTCAAGCCATCAAAAACGAACAGCATAAGTACAAGGATTGCCATTCCGAAACCATTCGCTTTTTCAAGCACTTGGCGTTCTAAGAATCCAACACTAGCCCCGATGATTCCAAATAACAGACAAAGAACATATGGACTAACAGTAACGATTGGTGCAAGCCAAGTAGAAGTGAGATACGCAAGATACCCAACAAAAGCTAATCGGAAAAATTTGAAATAAGAAGTATTATATTTTTCCGGTAGATTCTTAAACATTTTAAGTCCACTTTGGGACTCATCGCCTGATGATTCACTTGTTTCTTCGACGACCAATTCGCCTTTGCGATACTTTTCAAGAAGTCTTTTCCCTTCTTTATTTAAAACAATAGAAGTGAGAGGATATCCAGCAAAGCCTTGCATCGCGTAAATGACGATTGCAAATACGGACAACGTAGTAAGTCCAGCTGCCGTGGCACCTTCGGACATGATTAAGGCAGATACAATTCCGCCAACTAAAGGAGGTATTGCAACAATAACGGTCTCAAAGTCAAGAATAAGTATTCCAATTCCAAATAAAGCTACGACAATTCCTAAAATACCTGAAAGAGAAATTAAAATCGTTTTCCATTGTTGCTTCAATTGCTTAACGGATAGTAATGTACCCATATTTGTAATCAGTAAGTAAATCATCATTGAAGCAACGACAGGCGGTACACCTGCTACTGCGACGATGTCTTGCGGAAAAAACGTCCAATAACCGAGTAGGAAAAGAACAGCACAAACAAAAACGGAAGGAACCCACGCTTTTGTACGAACAGATACAGCATCGCCAATGTATAAAACAGCAACGACAATTACTAAAGCTAGCATTTGAGACATATCATTTACTCCTTTTTAGTAGTGAATAAGTTTCATAATAATAGCATATAACTTTGTGAATTAATAGTCTAATCCGTATAATTAGAATAGTAATATTAGGGAGTAAAATAGAAACCTTATTGCAAAGGGATTAGTGATACATGGGATAACTTGATAGGTGGCAAAGGTTGACTGAAATAATTCTCTATTTTGAAATAAGTAATTGCCGGAATATTTAGTGTTCTATTATGAAATAAAAAAGGAAAAGCGCAAAGGCTTTTCCTAATCTACTGTTTATTATTTTGCTTCTTTTTCTGTCAATGTGTTCTTGATTTTATAGTTTGCTTTTACTTCATCCAAGTACTCGGGATATTCAGTCGTGAATTTCTCTTCAAGAAGTTGATTTTTTAATTCTTCTTTATGATCTTCAAAGACAGCTTCTGCTGCGGCTTTTTTATCTGTCACTTTAATAATATGATATCCGTGATCTGTTTTTACGGGATCGCTAATTGTGCCAGGCTCCATTGCAAAGGCAACGTCACTAAATTCGACAACCATTTTATCTCTAGGGAAGAAACCTAATTCTCCGCCTTCTTCTGCACTACCTGTATCTGTAGACAGTTCTTTAGCGAGTGTCGCGAAATCTTCCCCATCTTTCAATCTTTTCGCAACTTCTTTCGCTGTTTCTTCATCTTCAACTAAAATATGGCTTGCCTCTACTTGTTCAGGCTCAGCAAGGTCTTCTTTGTTTTCGTTGAATACTGTTTCAATTTCTTCGTCGGTTACTTTAAGACGTGGTTCAATCAGCTTTTGAATGGAAAGAAACTGAACGATGTTTTCTTTAAATTGTTTTTCAGTAATACCGTTTTGCTCTAAGACTGCTGTAAAAGCTTCTTCTCCACCGTATTGTTCGGCTTGAGTAGCGTATTCTGCGTCAACTTCTTTATCGGAAACTTTCACTTTTTCTTTTTTCACTTCAAGTGCAATGACTTTTTCTTCGATTATTGCATCGAGTGCTTCTTGTCCGTTTGCCTCAACGAGGAAATCATATAACTCGTCTTTCGTAATGTTTTCGCCATTGACCGTTGCAACAGTATCTCCTTTTGAAAACCCGGGCACCACAACAATTGCTATTGCAAGTATACCTGCCGCTAAAAGCGGAATTAACCATTTCTTACTCATAATTTCTCCTCCAAGTCATCGAATACGTTCCATACTACAACGTGAATGTGAACAAACTATTAACAAATGATAAAAACTACACATTTGGTAGCGTAATTGTAAATTTTGTACCTTGGCCTTTTTCACTCGTTACGTTGATTGTCCCATTATGCATCGTAATAAGCTGTTTTACAATAGATAACCCGAGTCCGAATTCCCCGTAAGGATTGGTCGTTCGCGATACAATTGCTTTGTAAAAACGACTCCATATTTTTTCGATATCGGCGGGGTCGATGCCAATACCCGTATCTTCAATTTCAATAATAGTTTCATGTTCTCCGGCAAAGCCGCGTAAAAATATGCTCCCGTTATCAGTAAACTGAATACTGTTTTTTGTAATGTTAATTAAAATCTGTGTGAGTCTGTCGTAATCCGCAAATACAGTAACTGTTGGGTCTACAGTAACGAAAATTTCATTATTTCGTTCAGTTGCCACGCCGTCGAGTTGGTCTTTAATAATTTCTAACATTTCAACGAGCTGAATGTCTTGCTTATGGAGTGTAATTTGATTGGCACGGATTTTTTCATAATCTAAGTTTTCGTTGACGAGACGAATGAGTCGCGTCGTTTCACTGCTCGCCAGACCGAGTCCTTTTTCTTTCTCCGAATCAGGAATCATATTGTTTTTCATGCCTTCGATGATGCCTTTAATCGTTGTGAGTGGTGTTCTTAGTTCGTGGGAAACATCGGCCATAAACTGTCGTCGGCGATTTTCCAAGTTTTCGATTTCTTCCATAGATCCGTTTAGTTTTTCTACCATTCCGTTGAAATCGCCTGCTAATTCGCCGATTTCATCGAAGTTGGAAGAAGGGATTCGGATGGAATAATCTCCCGCAGCAACCGTAGATGTAGCATCTCGCAGCCGCTTAATACGGTTCACGTGAAAGGTAGATAAAAACCAACTTAGTAAAAGCGCAATAACAAGTGCGATTAACGTCGTGTAAACTAAATACTCGTTCATTCGTGAAATGACTTCACGCGATCCTTTAATCGGAGATGTAAGAAGAATCCCTCCAACAAACTGGTTGTTATGAAGATAAGGAAGTAAAACAAATGTGACATCCTCGTTGAACCGTTTAAAATCTTGTTTAACCGTGACGGCATTGCCGTTTTTCAGATGTTGCCATTCCTCTTCGCTTAACTCGATAAGTGGCGTTTTCAGGCCTGTCGAATAAATGATGGCTGAGTTTTCATCGAATAGACTGTACTGAATATCCCGTCCATTTAAGACATGTCCATATTCCTGCAACGTACGTGTTGAATTTCGTTGATCTTGTTCGATGTCATTTAAAATGTTGGCGCCATATGTTGTTAGCTCTTCGGTTTTGTTTTCATAAACGAATTGTTCGACATAATGGGAGAACAGCAAACTCAAAATTAAAAAGGCAATAATGATGGTGCTAATATGGCTAGCTAGTTGTTGGTATAAGTATTTGATTTTCATAATTCGTCACCGGTTGTTTCGTCGAATCGGTATCCGACGCCCCAAACGGTATGGAAAAAGGGTTGTTTGTCTGTCGCAATTTTCGTGCGTAGCCGCTTAATATGGACGTCAACTGTCCGATCATCGCCGTAAAAGTCATATCCCCAGACGTTATCCAGCAACTGTTCTCTGGAAAATACTTGCTTTGGGTGCTGAACGAAATGGGAGAGAAGATCGAATTCTTTTGGCGTCAAATTAAGTACGGGCTTGCCGTTTAGCAATACTTCACGTGTGTTTTGATTGATCTTAAAATGATTGGTTTCAATGATACCTTCTTCTGTGGGCTGTTCTTTAAGCGAACCGTATCTACGGGTGACGGCTTTAATGCGTGCCATGAGTGCCAACGGGCTAAATGGTTTTGTGACGTAATCGTCTGCGCCCATTTCAAGTCCCAATACCTGGTCTGACTCGCTATCTTTGGCAGTGAGCATAATAATTGGACCCGCATAATTTTCTTTTCGGAGTTTCCGACAAATTGAAATGCCGTCCATGCCTGGTAGCATCCAGTCGATAATTAAGCAGTCCCACGTTCCTTCGCTTGCACGTTTATAACCTTCAAGACCGTCTTTTGCAAACTCGCCTTCGATGCCTTCTTTCGAAAAAAACATTTCAATCATCGTAGAGACACTTTCGTTATCTTCTATGACTAAAATTTTCACCAAATCGCATCTCCTTCCGTATTGCCGTTCATTCCAAAGTAAATCGAAAACGAGAAATAAGCAAATGGAAACACCTCTACCGGGTGGGCGGATAGAGGTGCCTCATAGGTGTTATTTTGAAATCGACGGTGAACCTGTAAGTGTGACGTCGATTGTGATCATTTCAGCCCCGCGATATACGGTGAAAGCCGCTTTGTCACCTACGTTGAGTTCAGAGTATAGAAACTTTCGTAGTTCTGTTGAGTTTTTCAAATCTGTTCCATTAATGGCAGTAATGATATCTTCTTCTTGCAATCCGGCTATTCCTGCAGCTGATTCGGGGTCCACAGTTACAACCATCACACCGCCTTCAACGGATGTAGGTAGATTTTGTACATATTGTCCAGGTACTTGGTTAAGATTCGCCAGCCCAACGCCGATATATGGACGTTCGACATGACCGTTTTCCTTCATATCTTTAATTAGGGGAACGACTTCATTACTTGGAATCGCAAAGCCAAGGCCTTCCACGCCGCTTTCAGAAACTTTTAAACTGTTAATGCCGATGACTTGCCCTTGTAAGTTAAGCAACGCCCCTCCACTGTTTCCTGGGTTAATGGCTGCATCGGTTTGAATAACGTTCAATTCCCATTCGCCGGCCGACGTTTTCACAGCAATGGAACGGTCAATCGCACTGACAATCCCTTGTGTAACCGTACCAGAGAAATCCAGTCCAAGTGGGTTTCCGATAGCGACGACCGAATCGCCAGCACGTAATGTATCGGAGTCACCAAATTCAAGCGTGCTCTTTGCATATTTTGCATCTATTTTTAAAACGGCTAAGTCACTAAGGGCATCCGATCCAACGAGTTGAGCGGTTGTTGTTTCGCCACTTTCAAGAGATACTTCAATTTTTTCCGCACCTTCGATGACATGGTTATTCGTCACGATGTATGCGTAGTTCTTATCGGCATTGTAAATAACCCCAGATCCCGTTCCACTCGCAACGCTTTGTCCGTCTTGCCCTTGCGCGAAACGATTTCCACCACTTTTATAATTCACCACACCAACAATTGCCGCGGAAGATTGTTCTACCATGTCGGCTAGTGATAATTCATTGTTTGCTGATGTTTGTACAATGTTAGGTGACGCCACATTCTCCGTGGCAGGTTTTTCTACTTGTGCTTTCGGTGGAATAAAGTTTGTATTGGCAACTACGCCGAGCGTCAAAACAGAGCCAATCACCCCAGCTGCAAGTGTCGATAAAAATCGGTTTCCTTTTTTATTTCGTGTTTCATTTTCCATCGTAAATTCCTCCTGTATGTTCTTGTTGCTTTTATTTTACTAGGTAAGTATGAACAAACTATTAAGGAGAAGTTAACAATCGATGTGAAAAATGAGGCATTTCAAAAGAACGGTTTAAATAGTATAGTTTAGATAAAAGTATTGATTAAAAAGGTTGTGGGTTAGGTGAAGAATTTAGTAACTGCTATGGACGTTGCAAAACGGGCGGGAGTTTCACAGTCGTCCGTATCTAGAGTTTATTTTGAAGGGGCGACGGTGTCTGAAAAAACAAGGGCAAAAGTTTTAGCTGCTGCAGAGGAGTTAGGTTATCGACCGAATGAATTTGCAAGAAGTTTAATTACGAATCGTACAAAAATCATTGGATTAGTGATGAAGGGCGTTGAGAATCCATTTTATCCGCAAGTATTGAAACGATTTACAACAACGTTTAAAAAGTTAGGGTATAGTATTTTGTTTGTATATACGAATAACGATGAAATAGAAAAAGAAGATATTGATATCTTATTGAATTACAATGTAGCGGGCGTAATTATTACCGATGCAACTTTGTCATTGAAGGCAAATGAAAACTTTAAAAATGCTAAAATCCCATTGGTTCTTTTTAACCGAAAAATAGAAAGTAATGATTTCTATTCAGTTTGCTGTAATAACTTAGATGCAAGTAGGGAAATTGCGCAATTCCTAATTGAAAAAGGAAGTTCATCTATGATTTATATTTCGGGGAATAAAAACACGTCAACTAGTAAGGAAAGGGAACAGGGTTTTACCGAAATACTAAGAAGGTATGGGATTCCCTTGGAGAAATACTCATCAGACTATACATATGAAGGTGGATATCAAACAGCCGTACAAATCATTAACGAAAAAAAAATTCCCTCTGCATTTTTTGTGGCCAACGATATTATGGCATTGGGCGTTTTGGATGCGCTTCGTGAAAGCTCAATTTCTGTTCCAGCAGACACGAAAGTAATTGGCTTCGACAATATTGAAATGTCTGCATGGCCAACGTATAGTTTAACGACTTGGGAACAACCTATTACTGAAATGGTCGAACAGACCGTAAAATATTTAGTGGCGGAAATTAAGTCTTACACAGGTTTAGCTGAAAGTATCGAAATAAATGGGGGATTAATTGAAAGAAAAACAACCGGATAGGGTTGACTTTTACAACAATTTCTAATATTCTTTACCTATAATACGTTTTGCATACGTATGCAAACAAGGAGGAAATAAAATGGTTAAAGTATTAAAAGCCGGTAAATCACAAGATGAACTAAATAAAAACAATCTCGAAGTATCTAAAATTGTAGCAAATGCAATACAGGAAATTGAAGAAAGAGGAGACGAAGCAGTCCGAGAATTCTCCGAGAAGTTTGACAAGTGGTCGCCTGAATCATTTCGTTTATCCCAAGAGCAAATCGAGGAAATTGTAGCAAAAGTACCTGCTCAAGCCATCGAAGATATTAAGTTTGCTCAAAAAAACATTCGTCAATTTGCCGAAGCGCAATTAGCGTCACTAAGCGATGTAGAAGTTGAAAATATTCCAGGCGTTATTTTAGGACATAAAAATATTCCGGTAAGCAGTGTTGGATGTTATGTACCGGGTGGTCGTTACCCAATGGTTGCTTCTGCACATATGAGCGTGTTAACGGCTAAAGTTGCTGGTGTTAAACGTGTAATCGCTTGCACACCTCCAATTAACGGTGAAATTCCGAATGCAACGATTGCGGCAATGGCTTTAGCGGGCGCGGATGAAATTTACCTATTAGGTGGAATTCAAGCAATGGCTGCAATGGCAATTGGAACAGAAACAATCCAGTCTGTCGACATGATTGTAGGACCTGGGAATGCGTTTGTTGCCGAATCGAAAAGACAATTATTTGGTCGCGTAGGAATCGACTTGTTTGCGGGTCCAACAGAAACATTAGTCGTTGCAGATGAAACAGCAGATGCTGAAATGATTGCTACAGATCTATTGGGACAAGGAGAACACGGACCGACATCACCAGGTGCTTTAATTACAACATCAGAAAAACTGGCGATGGAAACTGTAGAAGAAATCGAAAGACAGCTTAAAGTATTACCAACAGCAGACATTGCACGTGTTTCTTGGGATGATTATGGCCAAATCTTATTGGTGGATAGCATTGAAGAAGCACTTATAGAAGCGGATAAACTTGCATTTGAGCATGTTGAAATTTTGACAGCAAATCCTGATTACTTCTTGGAAAACATGACGAACTACGGTTGCTTATTCCTAGGGCCAGAAACAAACGTTGCGTATGGCGATAAAGTCATTGGAACGAACCATACATTACCGACAAAAGGTGCTGCTCGTTACACAGGCGGCCTATGGGTAGGGAAGTTTATCAAGACGGTCACGTACCAAAAAGTAACACCTGAAGCGAGTGCTTACATTGGGGAATACGCGGCTCGTCTATGTCAATTGGAAAACTTCGCGGGGCATGCTGAACAAGCATTGTTACGAGTAAGAAGATACGGAAAGAAATAATAATTTCTTTTTGTAAAAGGGGTTAGTAATGAAATGTTAGGGATAATCGGTTTGTTTGGTGGGTTAATATTACTCATATTATTGACGATGAAAGGCATGAACTTGCTAATTGCTGCACCATTATCTGCACTTTTCGTCGCTTTATTAAGCAGTTTACCCCTCTTTCCGCAATTAGCGGAAGAGGGCGCGGCGAACTTCGTTACAAACTATATGGGTGGATTTTCGGGATTCATCGGCTCATGGTATTTAATGTTCTTAACGGGCGCAATCTTTGGTAAAGTTATGGAAGACAGCGGCGCAGCGGAAAGTGTTTCAAAATGGATTGTGGGCAAGCTTGGTATGAAGCGGGCTGCCCTTGCGGTTGTCATTGCTTGTGCAATCTTAACATATGGTGGAGTTAGTTTATTCGTCGTTGCATTTTCTGTGTATCCAATGGCAATCAGTTTGTTTAAACAAGCGAACTTGCCAAGAAGATTCATTCCGGCAACTTTGGCATTTGGATCGACAACGTTTACAATGACATCCGCAGGTTCACCTGAAATTCAAAACTGGATTCCAATTGAATATTTAGGAACGACTGCGTATGCTGGATGGCAAGTTAGTATTATTGTTGCGGTATTCATGATGATTTTCGGTTATTGGTGGCTGAAAAAGATGATTGGAAAAGCAGTTGCCAAAGGCGAACACTTTGTAGATAGGGAAACGGATCATCATGAAGTAAGGGAAAGACTGCCAAATCCATTATTGAGCATGATTCCGTTACTAGTTGTGTTGGCAATCTCATTTATTTTCCACAATTCATTGGGGACCTCTGCATTAATCGTTGCACTAACAAGTGGTGTGATTGCAACGTTCTTGATTAACAGAAAGTACTTCGTGAATTTCGGGAAAGCAGTTTCAGAAGGAACGCTGGGTGCGGTTGTTGCAATTGCTAATACAGCTGCAGTTGTTGGATTTGGTGGAGTTGTAAAAGCAACACCAGCATTTGGTGACGCGGTTAGCTTTATGACGGCAATTCCGGGAAGCCCACTTATTGGTGGTGGGCTTGCGGTAGCTGTTATCGCGGGTTTAACTGGTTCATCTTCTGGTGGACAAGCAATTGCATTGCCACTTCTTGCACCGCATTATTTAGATATGGGCGTAGATCCAGATGCGTTACATCGAGTTGTCGCGATCTCTTCAGGATCTTTGGATTCATTACCGCAAGGCGGTTATGTTGTGACGACAATTCGTTCAATTGCTGGGGAAACGCATAAAGATGCCTATCCTGCGTTCGGAGCGTTAACAGTTATTGTGCCACTACTAGGTGTGATTTTAGCCGTAGCTTTGTTCTCGATAGGGTTATAATGAAAAGATACCCAACAACCTACTTTTTGTAGTGTGTTGGGTATTTTTTAATTTCAAAAGCGGAGAAAGATTCTATGAAAATGTGTAGTGCAAACTAGAATATTAGTTTGCACTATTTTTATTTAAGTAAAAGATCATGCATATTCGTGGGCGCTGATACGTAAGTTAGTAGTGTGTGGAAAAATTAGCGCAGTTGATTAGATTAAAAGAAAAGTATTCTTTTAATTTAAACAAGAAGATTATGCATATGTTACTAGACCGTTGCATAAGATATGTAATGTGCGAAAAATTTCACTGCACATGTTTTGAAAATAGCACGACGATTAGATTGGGAGGAATGTAGAAATGGTTCAAGCGGTAGAAAGTAAGGTATACGCATTTCCAAACACAGACGGTGCGAAAGTAAACTTTAAGGGACAGTACGAAAACTTTATCGGGGGGAAATGGATTCAACCGGTAAAAGGGGAGTACTTTGACAACCCAACGCCTATAACAGGCAAAGTGTTTACGAAAGTAGCCCGTTCAACCGAAGCAGATATCGAACTAGCACTTGATGCAGCGCATGCGGCGAAAGATGCTTGGGGAAAAACTTCCGTAGCAGAACGCGCCAACATCCTACTAAAAGTTGCAGATCGAATTGAAGAAAACTTGGAAAAGCTGGCGGTTGCGGAAACTTGGGAGAATGGCAAACCCATCCGCGAAACGCTAAATGCCGATTTGCCGCTTGCGGTTGATCATCTTCGTTATTTCGCCGGAGCGATTCGGGCACAAGAAGGTGGCGTAAGTCAGATTGACAACGATACAGTAGCGTATCATTTTCATGAGCCAATCGGAGTCGTCGGTCAAATTATTCCGTGGAACTTTCCGATTTTAATGGCGATTTGGAAGCTCGCTCCGGCTTTGGCAGCTGGAAACTGCGTCGTCCTCAAACCTGCCGAACAAACACCTGCATCGATTCTCATACTCATGGAGTTAATAGAAGATTTACTTCCAGCAGGGGTAGTGAACGTTGTAAATGGGTACGGTTTAGAAGCCGGAAAACCACTTGCGTCGAATCCGCGCATCGGAAAAATTGCGTTTACAGGTGAAACAACAACTGGGCGCCTAATTATGCAATATGCTTCCCAAAATACGATTCCCGTCACGTTGGAACTCGGCGGGAAATCACCGAATATTTTCTTTGAAGATATTTTAGACAAAGATGATGCGTTATTAGATAAGGCGGTAGAAGGATTTGTTATGTTCGCGTTTAACCAAGGAGAAGTATGTTCAAGTCCTTCCCGCGCATTAATTCAAGAATCGATTTACGATAAGTTTATCGAACGCGCAATTAAACGAGTCAAGGCGATTAAGACGGGAAATCCACTTGACCCAACTGTGATGATGGGTGCTCAAGCATCTATTGAGCAGCGGGATAAAATCCTTTCGTACTTGGAAATTGGTAAAAAAGAAGGTGCTAAATGCCTAACGGGCGGAAAACGGAATAAGTTAAAAGGCGAATTAAAAGGCGGATATTACATCGAGCCTACTGTTTTTAAAGGTAACAACAAAATGCGTATTTTCCAGGAAGAGATTTTTGGCCCTGTTCTTTCGGTTACTACCTTTAAAACGAAAGAAGAGGCATTGGAAATCGCCAATGACACATTGTACGGTTTAGGTGCAGGCGTTTGGACACGCGATTCGAATACAGCATACCGACTTGGCCGTGAAATCGAAGCAGGCCGTGTATGGACGAATTGTTATCATGAATATCCAGCACATGCGGCATTTGGCGGTTATAAGGCATCAGGTATTGGACGAGAAAACCATAAAATGATGTTGGAGGAATACCAACAAACAAAAAACTTACTCGTTAGTTATGACGAAAACAAGCAAGGACTCTATTAAGAGGTTATGAGAAATTATCGCCGAATCAAAAAGTTTACTACTAATAGGATATTCAGCGTAATTGAAATGGATTAGAAACTGTAGCTTTCCGATTGTATTGCAATACGAGTAAACAACGAGGAGGCGATTTCTCATGAATGAAAAAGTAACATTCGAAGATGCACAAGAAATGGCCAGAAGACGAGACGAGGATTACATTGCATCGCTTAAAATGGTCGGAGAAGGGGATCCAAATTATCCGGATCTTCAAAAAGAAAAAGAGAAAACAAAGCGCGAAGCTGAAAGTAAGTAGACCTCACATTTATGTGAGGTCTTTTTATTTTCGGAAAGTATTTGAATGAGCTAAATCAACTGGCTTCTAGTATTGGTTGCAAAATTTGGTATAGTCTGAAATAATAGTATATGAAACTTATTTTTATTTAGAGATAATTGTAAGCGTATACATCCTTTGGGGTATCCACATGGTAAATTGCTAAAGAAAATCATTGAAATGGGAGGAATGTAAAAATGGTACAAGCTGTAGAAAATCAGGTGTACGCATTTCCGAACACAGATGGGGCTAAAGTAAATTATAAGGAACGTTATGAAAACTATATCGGTGGAAACTGGACGCCGCCAGTAAACGGGGAGTACTTCGATAATATCACTCCAATTACAGGGAAGGTTTTTACAAAGGTGGCACGTTCAACTTCAGAAGATATTGAATTAGCACTTGATGCGGCACATGCGGCAAAAGACGCGTGGGGAAAAACGTCAGTAACAGAGCGTTCAAATATATTACTTAAAATTGCAGATCGCATGGAACAAAACCTAGAAATGCTAGCGGTTGCAGAGACGTGGGAAAATGGAAAAGCTGTCCGTGAAACATTAAATGCGGACATTCCGCTTGCTATCGACCATTTCCGCTATTTTGCTAGTGCGATTCGTGCACAAGAAGGCGGCGTCAGCCAAATTGACAACGACACAGTTGCGTATCATTTCCATGAACCAATCGGAGTCGTAGGGCAAATTATTCCTTGGAACTTCCCGATTTTAATGGCGGTTTGGAAATTGGCACCCGCACTCGCTGCTGGAAACTGTGTCGTTCTTAAACCCGCGGAACAAACACCCGCATCAATTCTCGTACTCGTTGAATTGATAGAAGATTTACTACCAGCTGGTATCTTAAACGTTGTGAATGGTTTTGGTTTAGAGGCAGGAAAGCCACTTGCATCGAATCCACGTATCGGAAAAATAGCGTTTACAGGTGAAACAACAACGGGACGTTTAATTATGCAATATGCATCCGAAAATACAATTCCGGTTACGCTAGAGCTCGGTGGGAAATCTCCAAATATTTTCTTTGAAGATATTATGGACGAAGACGACGCATTTTTCGATAAAGCAGTAGAAGGATTTGTCATGTTTGCTTTAAACCAAGGAGAAGTATGTACATGTCCATCACGTGCGTTAATTCATGAATCGATTTACGATAAATTTATGGAACGGGCAATTGAACGAGTGAAAGCGATTAAGGTAGGAAATCCACTCGATCCAACGGTGATGATGGGTGCCCAAGCTTCCAGTGAGCAACTTGAGAAAATTCTATCTTACTTGGATATTGGAAAACAAGAAGGAGCAGAATGCTTAACAGGCGGAGCGCAAAACCATCTGGAAGGCGACTTGGAAGGTGGATATTATGTCCAACCAACTGTTTTCAAGGGCGACAATAAAATGCGTATTTTCCAAGAAGAGATTTTTGGACCTGTCGTTTCAGTGACAACATTTAAAACGAAAGAAGAAGCGCTTGAAATCGCCAACGATACATTGTACGGCTTAGGCTCGGCTATTTGGACGCGTGATATGAATACAGCGTACCGTTTCGGTCGCGGCATTCAAGCAGGACGCGTATGGACAAACTGTTACCACGTCTATCCGGCACATGCCGCATTCGGCGGATATAAAGCTTCGGGTATTGGTCGCGAAAACCACTTGATGATGTTGAGCCATTACCAACAGACAAAAAATATGCTTGTTAGTTATGACGAAAACAAACAAGGCTTCTTTTAAACGGATAGGGGGAAGTGAAAGTGACGGAACGCGTACTCGCTACTGACGCTGCACTTGAACTCATTGAGTTTTTGAGAAGTAAACACGGTCCGCTTATGTTCCATCAGTCGGGTGGTTGTTGCGACGGCTCATCACCGATGTGTTATCCGGAAGGGGAATTGATTGTTGGTGACCAAGACGTTCTCCTTGGATATATTGGCGAAGCTCCATTTTACATGCATAAAAACCAGTTCGATTATTGGAAACATACTCAGCTCATTATCGATGTCGTCGAAGGTCGTGGCGGGATGTTTTCACTTGAAGGGGTAGAAGGAAAGCGTTTCCTAACAAGATCCCGAGCATTTACGGCTGAAGAAAATAAAGAATTACAAGTTTAATTTTAAAAAACCTTCTGGAGAAATTCAGAAGGTTTTTATTTTGAGTTAAATAAATCTTTTTCGTACTTCGGGTGAAGGCAATGCACAAGAATCATCTTTTTTGCCAAACCATTTGTAGCGATTCCGTGCTACGAAATTATACACACCGTCACGGATTGGACGAGGTATGAGTATAAATAAGAATAAGAGATGCCATAATCCGTCTAGTTTTTTTGCAATGCGAAGCGCTGCTGAAGACTTCGTAAATGCTTTACCTTTTTCAATTAGTACAAGACTGTCGACTTCAGCCGGAATGTTATGATGCTTCACGAGCTCTTGTCCAATCTCGCTTTGCAATGAAGTGAAGTGGAAATGTGCGGCGGGATCTCGCTTAATGATGAATTGGACGCTCGCATCGCAAAAATTACAATCTCCATCGAACATAACAATTCGTTTCATCGAAACACCTCCTCAAGGTTAGTTCTTTCAGTGAGTATAACCCAACGAATGGATGGTCAAACGAATAAGTTCAACCCATTTACAGAAGATTGAAAGTTTAGTATAATGATTGTGAACAATATAAGTTCTGTTTTTTTGCAATTGTTGCTATCCATTGTATTTTGCCGCGGTAAAATTATTTAGGGGGCTGATCGTATGGAAAGGGTACAAATTGATCCAGAAGAAATGGCAAGAAGGATTGACAGGGACTTTATTGAATCGCTAAAAATGATCGGTGAAGGTGCCCCGGTCTATGATTCAGTGTTTGAAGAAGAGGTAGAAGAAAAAGAATTACCAAGGGACTATCAATAAATAGAATGTATGTAAGCAGGGCCTTCCAAATTAGAGGGCTCTTTTTTGTTTTGTGAAAAATCAATATTGACCGACTATGTCACGACATGATATAGTCGAATCGTGATATATTGAACTGGAAAATCCTCCTTACAACGCTCGGCTACCCCGGTAGTCGCCTTCGCTGGAGATTACGTGGAAATCATAAGCTCAACCTAACTAGTAGAAACGGATGTGATTCCGATTGAAAATAGAGAAAGTTATTAAATCATATATTCCGATGACAGAAACAGCGTTTTATATATTGTTGTCGCTTACTGTCCCGCGCCACGGTTATGGCATTATTAAACATGTTGAAGAGTTGACAAAAGGGCGACTAGTTCTGGGCTCCGGAACCATTTATGGGACGTTGAAGAAAATGCAACGGGACGGAATTGTCACCGTCTACGCAGATGAGAAAAGAAAAACAATCTATGAAGTTTCGGATATAGGGAAAGCGCTGATGCGTCATGAAATGACTCGATTGAAAGAATTGTACGCAAATGTCATGCAGCACGAGGAGGAATTTAAATGATAAAAAAGTGGAGGCCTTTTTGGAGTTATGATATCGATAAAACGGAGCGTTGGTTGTCGGAAAGTGCGGCAGAAGGGAAGCGGCTCATCGGCTTGAATCCCTTTTCGCGGATGTTTTTATTTGAAGAAGCGGAACACGAAGAAGTGGAATACCAAGTTGTCTATGACAAGACTATAAGTGGCTTGCCGCGGGCGTTGGGTGATTCCGGTTGGGAAAATCTATTATCAGTAGGGAATTGGAAGTTTGTAAAAAATAGTGGGGATACGATTCGTACGTACCCATCTCGGGATGGTGTATTGAAAAGGAATCGGATGCATTCTTTACTGCTAACGATTCTTGCTTTCGTGTATGGGTTCCAATTAATCCCGTTCGCGTTTGCTATGTTATCACTTTTATTTTTCCCGGAAAGTTCGGTTTTTGTGCCAAGTCCGTTATGGTCCATTACATTCCTTTACTTTATACAAGCGATTGCTGTCATTATTCTTACCTTTTATATGACAACCAAATTGCGAGCATTCGAACGTAAGTATTTCAGTACGTCCGTTGACGCGGGGATTTCGATTGGGAAAACGTTTGCCAAATGGAAATTTAGCTGGATGTACGCACCGGATTTAATAGAAAATTGGCTTTCGGATATGTCGGAGGAAGGAAATCATCTTGTTCAAGTGGGTAAACTAGGTACGCGTTTCGTTTTTGAAAAAGGGACCCCGAAACTTGTATCGTATGTGCACGATTATCAGTTGAAAACTTCCCCGAATTATTATGATATCCATAAAAGTGCAGGGTGGCAGTTGAAATTTACGTCGCCGCATTCAATTACGAAATACTCGATTTGGCAGAAAGAGTATGAGGCCGGTGGAGAGAAGCCACAGTTTACATATGATGCGGCGGAGAAAAAAGCACAGTTTCGAAAAGTCTTGTTGACGAGTACGAGTTTAGTTGTTTATTTCCTAGTAATTTTAGCTTTTAATTTGCGGCTTAACTTTTTTACTTATCAAGCACATGATCAAAGCCTTTTCCAACAAATTATAATAGGGCTATTAATCGTGACATCGTTTATACCTATCCGTATTGCCATTCGGACCTTCCTGTATGCTAGGCGTATGCGGAACGTTTGAATTTATTCCAACTAAGGGGTGTGTTTGCTCCTGAATTACAATTCCGTCAATTAGCTATAGTCTCTCGCCCGTCTGTCCTTCTCTTTTTCACATGTAATAGAAGGAGGAGGTGAGAATATGATGCAACAAGGAAACTATTGGGGCAATCAGATGCAACAGCCTATGGGTAACCAAATGGGTCATCACATGCAACAACCTATGGGTAACCAAATGGGTCATCAGATGCAACAACCTATGGGCAACCAGATGGGTCATCACATGCAGCAACCTATTGTTTGTCCGACGCAGTACAGATTCCATGATCAGTTTACACCGCAAGAAATTCCTGTGATTCATCCAATTGTGAACGTGAACCGCGAACATATGGTTCCGGTACCTCGCCATTTCTATACAGAGTCGACACAGAATGTGAATTGTGGACCAGTTAGACCTGGTTTCGGTCCTGGCTCCGGTCCTGGCTTTGGTGGACCCGGACATGGTCAAGGTCAAGGGTGTGGAAGACGACGAGGACGTAGAATGGGGTTCTAAAAACGAATTATGGTAGAATAAAGTTACCATAACTTTATTCTGAGGGTGAAACTAGTGAGAGTGTTTAAATATGTCGTTCCAATCATGGTTATCGTTGCAACGGTTAGTTTGTATATGCTAAATCGTAATTATGCAGACCTTCCGGGAACAACGCAGCTGCTGATTACGGTCGGTGCGATGATTGTGAGCGGAATCATTTCGTATTTCCTATTTCCACGAGACGAAAACGAGAATTCTTAAAGGAAGATCGGGGCTAATAGGCCGCCGATCTTTTTTTTTATCGTTTTGAAGTAACTATCTGACATTTCCCTTCATAGTTGACAAAAAGCTTTTGCAAACGAATAATGCTTTTGGGAGGGATTAATTTGTCAACACAAGCGAATGATAAAAAACTAGAAAAGGCTAATAGAGTAACGAAAATTTCGGTCGCTTTATTCGTTCTAGTACTCATCATAGGATTTGTCGTCTTACCTTTCTTTGGAATGCCTGGACTATACAAGGTTCTCAAGAATTATGGATTTGTTAAAATAACTTTTGCCGATAGTTTAGTAAGCAATTTAATATATTTTGCTTTCTTTTGTTTCATCATCTATTTAATTACTTTAGTGCTAGATTTAGTGTCGAAAATAATTGTCCTTTTTACTCGCATGAAATTTACTACAAAGACAATGGTACTAAATTATTTAAGTCAATCCTTGTTAGGTACGTTTATATTCAAAGGATTGCTTGGTAGTAGTTTTGAAAGAATAAATTTATCCTTAAGTGGGACTTTTTTTATGTTTTCAACGGTCTACTTAATTTATTTTGCGCTTCTTGATGACTACAATGATTTATGAAGTTCTAAAAGACTTCCGTGCGGGAGTCCTCTTTTGAAAAAAATTTGTACTATTGCATGACATCTAACCCTCAGCTCTTTTGGTTGGCATGCTTTTATGAAATATGAAACGGAAAAGCTACCTTTTGGTAGCTTTTTTTAAATTTAAAAATGTAAGAGTCCACACGCTGAAAATGGGTTAACCTAAAATAATATTTAGTTGACCTATTTAAAGTTTTAGTTTATTCTATTAAAAGTAACTACACTGTGGAGGTAAAGTATGACAATAGCAACGGTGAAAACAAAAAGTGAAAGTGGAATGAGTGCGTTAAGTCTTGTGTACAGTGCGATGTTCGCCGCACTTATGATGATTGGTGCGAACATTACCGCTTTTGTACCTTTTTTGGTCGTCGGGAGCGTGCCGATTACATTGCAGACGTTTTTCGCAATACTTGCCGGACTTCTACTCGGCAGCCGTAGGGGCGCGTTGGCAATGACGGTCTATATGTTCATTGGGCTTGCGGGTGCACCCGTATTTGCAAGATTCGGAGGCGGTTTCAGCTCGATTATTAGCCCGACATTTGGATTTATTGTTTCTTTTATTTTTACAGCATACATTGCTGGGAAAATTGTTGAAAAGAATGGAAAGCTACACGGATACATCATCGCCGCACTTGTGGCAATGAGTGTGAACTACTTATTCGGAACGAACTGGATGTACGTGGCTTTTAAGTTTTGGGCAGCAGCCCCGGACGCGTTCTCGTACAAAGTAGCATGGGCTTTAATGATGCCGCCATTACCGAAAGACATCCTTTTAGCAGTACTCGCAGGGATGTTTGGACACCGCATGTACAAAGTATTGAAAGTGAGGAAATGACATGACAAATTATGATGTATTAGCAGAAAAGGTTCTTGCAGGACATATATTGACGGATGAAGAGGCGCTTTCTATATTGGATAGTCCTGATGATGACTTGCTAGCTCTTCTCCACGGGGCATACAAAGTACGTAAATATTATTACGGCAACAAAGTGAAGTTGAATATGATTATGAACACGAAATCGGGCTTATGCCCAGAGAACTGCGGGTACTGTGCGCAGTCAATTGTCTCGAAAGCACCGATTGAAAAGTATTCGATGATGAAACGAGAAGAAATTATTGCAGGCGCGGCGCGTGCGGCGGAATTAAATGCAGGGACATTTTGTATCGTGGCGAGTGGACGAGGACCCGCAAATCGGGAGCTTGAAATTGTTATCGACTCTGTGAAAGAAATTAAATCAAAGCATGAACATATGACAGTTTGTGCATGTCTAGGACTTTTAAAGTCAGACCAAGCAAAGCGTTTAAAAGAGGCTGGAGTGGACCGATATAATCATAATATCAACACGTCCGAAGCACATCATGAAACTATTACGACGTCGCATACATACGGGGATCGTGTGAATACGGTTAATTTGGCGAAAGATGCCGGCATTTCACCATGCTCCGGCGTCATTATCGGTATGCGGGAAACGAAAGAGGATGTCATAGCGATGGCTCGCAGTTTACATGTCATGGATGCGGATTCGATTCCAGTGAACTTTTTACATGCAGTCGATGGGACTCCTCTTGGCGGTACGGACGAATTGAATCCTCGATACTGCTTGAAAGTACTTTGCTTATTCAGATTCATGAATCCGACAAAGGAAATTAGAATATCCGGTGGTCGTGAGGTGAATTTACGAAGCCTTCAGCCGTTCGGATTGTATCCGGCAAACTCAATTTTCATAGGTGACTATTTGACAACAGAAGGTCAAGAAAGTAACCGTGATCGACAAATGCTTGAGGATCTAGGATTTGAAATCGATCTGGAACCTTTAATAAAAGAACCTGTTACAGTGTAAATCAAAAACGAACTTCCCATTAAGGTGGGAAGTTCGTTTTTGATTTAATTATGAATATGAAACTATTTCCCCAATTCAACCGTATACTTACTATTAACGAAAATATTTAAAGTGGAGAAGGGTGTATTTATGATTAATTTACTTATTTTTTCAATTATAGTAGGTATCGTGGCAAGTGTCATTATTGTGCCGTTGGCGATGAATAATTCAGAGACGAAGGAGCCTGTGAAGTTCAATAGGTGGGCAGCGATGGCTAGTACGGCTACGTTATTTGCAATCATTGTCTTTGTGCTCTATTACGTGACAAATATGGACAGAAATTGGACATCCTTGTGGGTTGCACTGCTCGTCGTTACTTTTTTAGGCGTAGTTGTAGCAGGGGCAAAGGATCGGAAGCCGAAAATCGTCCTATTTCTTGCTGCGCTTGCTGTCGGCGTGTATATACTAAGCGCGCCATTATTCAATGCCGATAAGAAATATAAAGCAGTCGAAATGGATCAGAAAGTAGAAATCACCGCTTTTGATGAAACGAAAACACCAGCAAGTGTGCCACCCAAGTTTGCACGTAATAAGATGAAGAAAGCATTCGGTCAAGTACCGAATACGAGTTATTATGAGTTAGGTAGTTTGCAAATTCAAAAAGTCGATAACAAGTTTGTCTATATCGCACCCGTTGAATTTTCAGGCTTCTTTAAATGGTGGAATGCGAAAACAACACCAGGATACTTCACGATGAGTGCGACCGACTCGTCAGACAATCCGAAGTTTGTGAAAGCTGAAATGGCGTATACGCCGTCGTCGTTCTTCGGTAAGCAAGTTAAGCGCCACATGCGTATGGAAACGCCGAATCTAATTTATTACGGCGATGTTCAGCTTGAAATTGATGATGACGGAAAACCTTTTTACATCCGTTCATACGGTGAATTTATTACAGCACGTGATGGTTTTGATGTGAAAGGAATTGTCATGGTAGATGCGATGACAGGAAAAGTTGAGAAATATGCGACTTCAGAAGTGCCTGCATTCGTTGACGGTGCTGTATCTCCTGAAGCCGTAAGTCTGCAAAACAGCTACTTTGGTAACTACATTCATGGTTTTTGGAACTCAGTCGTTGGTAAAAAAGATGTGAAGCTCCCGTCGGATGAAGGAACGGAAGCAAATGTCAGTCCGATTTTCGACGAGAATGGGCATATGTATTACTTCACCGACTTTACAAGCCCGAAAGAAGGCGTCGATTCAATGCTCGGATATGCATTGACAGACGGTCGAACAGGTAAAGCAACGTATTATACTGGGAACCTAGAAGAGTCGTATATGGATTCGCAAGGGGCCCTCCAAATTATTGAAAAGAAATTCATCGAAAAGAAATGGTCTGGTGAAATGCCGGTGCTATACAATTTCTACGGTGAAGCAAGTTGGTTAACGCCTGTGCTTGACTCAAATGGTTTTTTACAAAATTACTTTATCGTATCAGCGGCTAATCCAGAAATCTCTGTCTTTGGAAACACGCCAAACGAAGCGTTGAAGCTCTACAAGACGGCTATACAGCGTGGGGGAAGTACGGTTGATGGAAGTTCCAATGCAGAAGAGGATCAGGCGACAGTGACCGTTGTACGCGTTTTTAAGGAACGTGTAGGAGATTTCACACTCGTCTCTATTTTGTCGGAAGACGGCCGGAACTTCCTTGTGTCATCCGAGACTGTGCCACTTTCTATTTATATTCAAGAAGGTGACCAACTACAAATCACGTATATGGAAACGGGCGAATTATTCCTGCCAGTGAAGGAATTGACGAACGCCAGCGTAGAATAATGACCATCGGGGTGCAGGTAGGAAACTTCCTTGCACCCCGGTTGTCTTTTAAATGATTAAAGAATGGTCTGGATTGTCGATACTTAGCAACCAATAGCCCGCAATGCATATCAATTGCGACACCTTAGTCCTGTCATGTACAATCAAGTCAAAGATAGTCAAGGTCAATGTTCTATCACTTGAAGTGAAAGAGGTGAGAACGTGCGAAACATTTCTGACATTATTGAAGGATATTTAAAGGCGATACTAGAAGAAGAACAGAACGGTCCAATTGAAATTAAGCGAAATGAAGTTGCTGAAAAATTTCAATGTGTCCCGTCGCAAATCAATTACGTCATAAATACCCGATTTACAGAAGAACGTGGGTACGCGGTTGAATCCAAACGTGGCGGTGGTGGCTATATTCGCATATTTCGAGTAAGAACAAATTCACGTAAAGATTTAATCGACCATGTATTGTCGGGCTTGCAAGAAGGGGCATCCAATACGATGGCATTGGATATTGTGTACCGTCTTATGGAAGAAGGGGTTATCTCAGAACGTGAATCGAAACTTATACTCGCGGCTGTTGACCGTACGACCATTCGTTTACCGTTGCCTGAGCGTGATGTAATTCGTGCGCGTATATTACAGGCAATGTTACTGACGCTTATTTACGAGCAGTTGGACTGAGATTTAATCCTATTAAACCGATATGAGGTGGCATGTAATGATCTGTGAAAATTGTAAAGAACGACCGGCATCTGTCATTTTAACAAAAGGTCATATGGGGGAATCGGCTGAACACCACTTATGCGAAAAATGTGCGTTTCAAACGGAGGCGTTTCATTTCAATCCGAATCAGGAACCGCTTTCCATTCAACAATTCCTTTCGCAATGGTTCGGTGGGGGCGATTCTTTTGAAGAGCCGCAACAGGCGCGCGAAGAAGATAGAAGCGACCTGGAATGTCCGACGTGTAAGTTAACGTTCAAGAAATTTCTCGACATTGGTAAGTTTGGCTGTGCGACGTGTTACGACACGTTCCGTGAGCAATTGCCGCATGTTTTCGGAAAGCTTCATAACGGACACGCCGCACATATAGGAAAAATTCCGATTTCATTTAACAAAACATATGCTGTCAAACGAAAAATTGAAGAAATACGAGCTAGAATGGCTGAAGCGGTGGAGGCGGAGCGTTTTGAAGAAGCGGCAAGCTTGCGCGATGAAGCCAATTCGTTAAAAGAACAACTTGTTGCCGGAGGTGAAGAATCCGATGTCGATTGAAAAGTTCATTCAAGACGGAGTGACTGGCTGGATGTCTGCGCACGGTGAACACTCAGACATTGTCATGTCGACCCGAATTCGCCTTGCGCGTAATTTAACGGGCTATCGTTTCCCGATTGCTTTTACTGAAGACGATGCAATGGCGGTTGACCGGGCAGCTTCAGGGGTGCTACTCGATACCAATCAACCTAATTATTCGTATATGAAAATGTCGGAAATTCCTTCATTAGAACGTCTTGTACTTATTGAAAAACATTTAATCAGTCCGCATCTCGCAAATCCGGAACGTCACGGTGCAGTCCTTCTATCGGAAGACGAAACGGTGAGCGTTATGGTGAACGAAGAGGATCATATTCGCATTCAATGTATATACCCGGGTTTACAACTCGAGGATGCTTATAAAAAAGCGGACGAAGTAGATAATTTACTTGAGAGTGAACTTCCTTATGCGTTCGATGAGAGTTTTGGTTATATGACAAGTTGTCCATCGAATACAGGAACGGGGATGCGGGCGTCCGTCATGATGCATTTGCCGGCACTGACAATTACGAAGCAAATTGAACGGATTATTCCGGCAATCTCTAGACTGGGCATCGTCGTCCGTGGAAGTTACGGCGAAGGAAGTGATGCACCTGGTAACGTCTATCAAGTATCGAACCAAACGACGCTTGGGAAAACTGAGCAGGAAATACTTGTAGATCTTGGGAATATTACTTCTCGTTTAATCGCACATGAGCGTCAATCGAGGGAACTTCTTATAGCTAAATCGCGTCTAGCTCTAGAAAATAGGCTTTTCCGTTCACTCGGAACGATTGCTTATGCCCGGTTGCTTCCGAATGGTGAGGCGGCGCGTTGTTTGTCGGATGTTCGTTTAGGTATTGACCTTGGCATTATACAAGATGTCGATATGTCGATATTGAACGAATTGATGATTTTTATGCAACCCGGTTTCCTTCAGCAATATGCAGGTACCGAATTATCGCAAGAAGAACGAGATGTATTTCGTGCGAAGCTCTTCCGAGAGCGACTTAATATTGCTAATGCACCCGCGTCCTTGGAAGAGGATCGGGAAGAGTAAGCAACAACTTTGTGGGGGGGCGCTCCTTTAAAGTATAGTTAGGTCAAAAATAGTCAATGCTTTGTATTGTCTTTGAATGCTAGGTATTTTCAACTGTTTTATAAACAATTAAATAGGGAACATTAATAATTAGGTATGAGTTTCAGATAAGTAGATTATATATAGTAGAAGGAGAGGACTGATTATGATGTTTAATCGATTTACACAACGAGCTCAAAAAGTATTGCAACTTGCGCAAGAAGAGGCAATCCGCATGAAACACGAGTCAATTGGAACGGAGCATATTTTGCTTGGCCTCATTCGTGAAGGCGGAGGCATTGCTGCAAAAGCGCTTGAGGGAATTGATGTCAGTTTAGAATCAATCGAACAAGGCGTCGAAAAGCTTGTTGGCTCGGGGACAAAAGACGTCGGTCCAATCGTTCACTATACCCCGCGTGCTAAAAAAGTAATTGAACTATCGGTTGATGAGTCAAGAAAGCTCGGCCATTCTTATATTGGAACGGAGCATATTTTACTTGCGCTCATTCGTGAAGGTGAAGGCGTTGCAGCGCGTGTTCTAAGCAATGCGGGCGTCAGTTTGAATAAGGCACGCCAGCAAGTGCTTCAGCTTCTAGGAAACAACGACAGCACCGCTGGAGGTCAAGGAACTTCTAATTCAGCGGCAACGCCGACACTTGACGGCTTGGCACGCGATTTAACAGAAGTCGCACGCGAAGGTTTACTAGATCCGGTAATTGGACGAAGCAAAGAGATTACGCGTGTCATTGAAGTACTTGCGCGCCGCACGAAAAACAATCCAGTCTTGATTGGAGAGCCTGGGGTTGGTAAAACGGCGATTGCGGAAGGTCTTGCACAACAAGTCATTAACAATGAAGTACCCGAAATCCTTCGGGATAAACGAGTGATGACGCTGGATATGGGAACCGTTGTTGCGGGGACGAAATACCGCGGTGAATTTGAAGATCGTATGAAAAAAGTGATGGAAGAAATCCGCCAAGCCGGCAATATTATTTTGTTCATCGATGAGCTTCATACGCTAATTGGCGCGGGTGGTGCAGAAGGTGCAATTGATGCTTCGAATATTTTGAAACCGTCACTTGCACGCGGCGAACTACAATGTATCGGTGCAACGACGCTTGACGAGTATCGTAAATATATTGAAAAGGATGCTGCACTTGAGCGTCGTTTCCAACCAATTCAAGTCGACGAGCCAACTGTAGATGAAACGATTCAAATCCTTTATGGACTGCGTGATCGCTATGAAGCGCATCACCGTGTGAAAATTACAGATGAAGCAGTGATTGCGGCAGCGAAAATGTCAGATCGTTATATTTCAGATCGATTTTTACCTGATAAAGCAATTGACTTAATTGACGAAGCGGGATCGAAAGTACGCTTGCGTTCATATACAACACCGCCGAACTTGAAAGAACTTGAACTGAAGCTTGAAGCAATTCGTTCGGAGAAAAATGCGGCTGTACAAAGTCAGGAATTTGAAAAAGCAGCTTCGTTCCGCGACAAAGAGCAGAAGACGAAAGAAGAACTTGAAACGACGAATATAGCTTGGAAAGAAGAACAAGGGAAAACAGAATCGGAAGTGACGGAAGAAGACATTGCAGAAGTCGTCGCTATGTGGACTGGTATTCCTGTATCGAAAATTGCTGAAACCGAAACCGTGAAACTGTTGAACATGGAAGAAATGCTACACGAACGCGTTATTGGACAATCCGAAGCTGTGACAGCCATTTCCAAAGCCATTCGACGGGCCCGAGCAGGTCTGAAAGATCCGAAACGTCCAATTGGCTCATTCATTTTCCTCGGTCCTACAGGTGTCGGGAAAACTGAGCTTGCACGTGCACTTGCGGAAGTAATGTTTGGAGATGAAGATGCGATGATTCGTGTTGACATGTCCGAGTATATGGAAAAGCATTCAACTTCACGTCTCGTCGGTTCTCCACCAGGGTATGTAGGGTTTGAAGAAGGCGGACAGTTAACTGAAAAAGTTCGTCGCAAACCTTATTCTGTTATTCTTCTCGATGAGATTGAGAAAGCGCATCCCGACGTCTTCAATATTCTTTTGCAAGTATTAGAAGACGGAAGATTGACGGACTCGAAAGGGCGCACAGTCGACTTCCGTAATACGGTTATCATTATGACGTCCAACGTCGGCGCGCAAACATTACGCACGAACAGATATGTTGGATTTAATTTGCAAGATACGGGCCGGGATTACGAGGGAATGAAGTCGGCTATGCTTGAAGAGTTGAAGAAAGCATTCCGTCCGGAGTTCCTAAACCGCGTAGACGAAATGATTGTTTTCCACTCACTCGAGAAAGAACATTTGCGTAAAATCGTGACATTGATGGCTGACGAATTATCCAAACGTCTAGCCGAGCAAGATATTGTGCTTGAAATAACGGATGATGCCAAAATTAAAATCTCCGAAGTAGGTTACGATCCAGATTACGGGGCACGCCCGCTACGCCGTGCAATACAAAAACATATCGAAGACCGGTTGTCCGAAGAACTTCTAAAAGGAACCGACTTAAGGGGCAATAAAGTTGTCGTCGATGTGAAAGATGGAGAGTTTGTCGTTAACACAGAACAAAAAGAACTAGAAAAAGTGGCAGCGAAAAAATAACGATCGATTAGGATAGCCCATCTGCCGAGCCGTATTTTCGGTGCGAGAGGGCTGTCCTTTTCGTATTTGGAGGATTACATGTCAAAGAGAAAGTCGAAATTCGTCTGTAAGTCATGTGGCTATGAATCACCGAAGTGGATGGGGCGCTGTCCGGGCTGCGGAGAATGGAATACAATGGACGAGGAAATCGAAGTTGTTCAAAAAGGTCCGCGTGCGGCATTTCAGCATTCGGAAAACGTGCGTCAAAAAGCAATGCCGATTAGTTCAATTGAGACATCGGATGAACCGCGCGTTGAAACAGATTTAGAAGAGTTAAACCGTGTGTTGGGAGGCGGCATCGTGCCGGGCTCACTCATATTAACGGCTGGAGATCCAGGTATCGGAAAATCGACTCTACTTCTCCAAGTTTCTTCACTACTAGCAAATAAAGGGCACCGCGTTCTTTACATATCTGGGGAAGAATCGATTCGTCAGACAAAATTACGTGCAGAGCGACTTGGCGTTGCATCTGATGAACTTTATATTTATGCGGAAACGGATTTGGAGCAAATTCATCATACGATTGAAGAAGTCAAACCACGTTTTGTTATCGTGGACTCCATCCAAACAATTCATCATCCAGAAGTGAAGTCTGCACCTGGAAGCATTACGCAAGTCCGTGAATGTACAGCGGAACTGATGCGCATTGCAAAGACTCAAAACATTGCTATATTCCTCGTAGGCCATGTAACGAAGGATGGTCAAATTGCGGGACCGCGTCTGCTTGAACATATGGTAGATACTGTTCTTTACTTTGAAGGAGAGCGCCATCATACGTACCGTATTTTGCGCAGCGTGAAAAATAGATTTGGGTCTACGAATGAGATTGCAATTTTTGAAATGCTGCAATCGGGATTAAAAGAAGTACTTAACCCATCTGAGCTTTTCCTGCGTGAAAGATCGCAAGGCGGTGCGGGTTCGACCGTTGTTGCATCGATGGAAGGAACGCGGCCGATACTTGTTGAAATTCAAGCGCTTGTCACACCGTCAAGTTTTAACTATCCGAAGCGGATGGCGACGGGGTTAGACCAAAATCGGGTTTCATTGCTCATGGCGGTACTTGAAAAACGTATGGGTATGCTTTTACAAGCACAAGATGCGTATATAAAAGTTGCTGGAGGGGTGAAGTTAGACGAGCCGGCCATCGACCTTGCCGTTCTTGTGAGTATTGTTTCGAGTTACCGTGACGCAGCAGCGGGTCTATCCGATTGTTTTATAGGTGAAGTTGGACTTACGGGTGAAGTTCGTCGAGTATCACGGATTGAACAACGCGTTTCTGAAGCGGCGAAGCTCGGTTTTGAACGGGCAATTATTCCTTCTTCAAATATGGGCGGATGGGATTATCCGAAAGGAATTTCCGTTGTTGGTGTCGAAACTGTAAGCGATGCATTAAAAATAGCTTTCACGAAATAAATGAGTGTGCAGGGCTGCCAAAAAGGTATCCCTGTTATTCTCCAAAGGGCTGAAAGAATCTAGTCCTATGCAAAATAAGGCGATATGTTGCGTAAAGATGTATAATTTATATTACAAGGAGGTGGATCATATGTTGAAAAGAGTAATTCAAGCTTCATTTTTATTAATCGGGGGTACTTTAGGGGTCTTATTCATACCGCACTTATTTAAATTATTTTCTTTTACTACGAACCCAGTTATAAATAACCCGTACGTTGCTGCTGTCGTTGGTGCTGCTATTCTTGCTCTTATTAGTGTCGTTCTTACGATGCCGATTGTGAATTTTATTAAATGGATGGAAGAACGTTTGCTGAAAGCACCAATTTTTGATTTACTATTTGGTACAATTGGTCTAATGGTTGGTTTGAGTGTTGCGTTTCTTGTAAGTTTCGGTTTGGAAAGTATTCAAATTCCCATAATCACATCTGTTTTGCCGATTGTATTGTCGGTCATTCTCGGATATCTTGGATTTCAAGTAGGATTTCAAAAGCGCGAGGAATTTATTTTTGCTGTGTACTCCGCTAAAAATACGGGCCCGAAGAAAAAAGAAGTGGCGGAAGTATCTGCGACGACACATGGTAATTTACACAAGATCCTTGATACGAGTGTTATTATTGATGGGCGAATTGTTGACGTGGCGGCTACTGGATTTCTTGAGGGGATTCTTGTCGTTCCGCAATTCGTTTTGACGGAACTTCAGCATATCGCGGATTCGTCGGATACGTTGAAGCGTACAAAAGGTAGACGTGGTTTGGATGTCTTGAAATTATTGCAAACAGCCGATGGACCTACCGTTTTAATAACAGATGAAGACTTTGTTGATGTCGCGGAAGTGGATTTGAAACTCGTTCGACTGGCAAAAAGTATGTCGGGACTCGTTGTAACAAACGATTTCAATTTAAATAAAGTAGCGGATCTTCACGGCGTACCTGTGTTAAACATTAACGACCTTGCAAATGCTGTGAAACCTGTCGTTATCCCAGGTGAAGAGATGCACGTCGTCGTCATTAAAGACGGAAAAGAGCAAAACCAAGGAATTGCCTATTTGGACGATGGAACGATGATTGTCGTCGAAGATGGTAGATATCATATCGGCAATGCAATTGACGTCGTTGTGACGAGTGTATTGCAAACATCTGCAGGGCGAATGATTTTCGCAAAACCAAAAAACGGTAAAGCAACTAGGGCGAACTAAAAGTGGATAGATAGGTTGAATTAAAGAATGTGACACCTAGTTGATTTCCGTTCCGATCGTCCGCTCGGAACGGAAATCAACGGCTCGAAGATGAAATTTATTATCATTGGACTTATTCAGTGGGAATCCCCATTCCAACATATATAATGATAAAGAAGCTAAGGAAAGACGAGGAAGATGGATAGTGGATTACACAGTAATGATACCGGCAGCCGGAAGCGGACGCCGAATGGGTGCGGGGTATAACAAACTTTTTTTGACACTCGGAGAAAAACCGATTCTTGTGCATACGCTTGAAGTTTTTGAGAAAGATCGGGCATGTACGGGAATTGTTCTGGCAGTAAAACCAGAAGAACGTCCAAGTATACAAGACGACCTAAATCGTTTTGGCATTACGAAAGTGATTGGATTCGCCGACGGGGGAAGCGAGCGTCAATACAGTGTGGCGGCTTGTCTAAAAGCACATGTTACGGGCGGTATCGTTCTCGTGCATGATGCGGCGCGCCCTTTTATCCGCCAATTTGTTATCGATGAACTTGTCAGTACGGCGGCTAAGTTTGGTGCGGCAATTGCTGGCGTTAAACCGAAAGACACGATGAAATTTGCACCAGTCGGTATTGTTGAAGAAACCGTTGACCGCGACAAACTATGGATTATTCAAACACCCCAAGCATTTTCATTTGACGTACTAAAAGAGGCGTTTAACAAAGCAAAAGCAGATGACTTTTTAGGAACAGATGAATCAATGCTCGTGGAACGAATGGGACATCCAGTACGGATTGTTGAAAGCACGTATGATAATGTAAAGATGACAACGACGGAAGATCTCGTTTTTGGGGAAATACTACTCCAAAGACGGCAACAGGAGGATGAAAAATGATTCGAATTGGACAAGGCTACGATGTACATAAATTCGAAGAAAATCGCCCGTTAATTATTGGAGGGGTGACGATTCCGCATGACTTGGGTCTTGCGGGTCATTCAGACGCGGATGTTTTACTTCATACGATTACGGATGCGGCACTCGGAGCGATTGGAGAAGGCGACATCGGGCGGCACTTCCCTGACACGGACGAAGCATTTAAAGATGCAGACTCCGCGGTTTTATTGGAGAATGTTTGGGATATCGTTACGAAGCGTGGCTATACGCTAGGAAACATCGACTGTACAATCATTGCAGAAAACCCGAAGATGTCACCACATATTGAAGCGATTCGAAAACGTGTTGCGGAGTTGCTTCAAGCGGACGTTACGCAAGTCAATGTTAAGGCGACAACGACAGAAAAGTTAGGATTTACAGGACGTGGAGAAGGAATTGCCGCAATGGCAGTTATTTTATTAACGAAAAACGAGGAGGATGTACAGTGACTAAAGAAGTTCGCGTGCGTTACGCACCAAGTCCTACAGGACATTTACATATCGGGAATGCTCGGACAGCAATGTTCAACTATTTGTATGCACGAAATAAAGGCGGTAAATTTATTATCCGTATTGAAGATACAGATGCCAAACGAAATATTGACGGTGGGGAAGCATCCCAACTGAATTACTTGAAATGGTTGGGTATTGATTGGGATGAAAGTGTCGATGTCGGCGGAGATTTCGGACCGTATCGTCAATCGGAAAGAAATGACTTATACGAAGAGTTGTATACACAATTACTTGAAAAAGAATTGGCCTATAAATGTTACTGTACACCGGAAGAATTAGAAGCAGAACGCGAAGCGCAAAGTGCTGAAAACGCAATGCCTAGATATAGCGGGAAATGTCGTCACTTAACAGCGGAAGAACGTGCCGCACGCGAAGCGGAAGGCAGAGAACCGAGTATTCGTTTTGCAATACAAGCGGGAAAAACGTATACGTTTAAAGATATGGTAAAAGACGACGTTACGTTTGAGTCGGATGGAATTGGCGATTTTGTAATCGTTAAAAAAGATGGCATCCCGACGTATAACTTCGCGGTTGCCGTAGACGATCATTATATGGAAATTACACATGTACTTCGTGGAGATGACCATATTTCCAACACACCAAGACAACAGATGATTTACGAAGCATTTGGATGGGAAGAACCTGTCTTCGGTCATATGACTTTAATCGTCAATGAAAGCCGGAAAAAGTTAAGTAAACGCGATGAGTCAATCATTCAGTTTATCGAACAATATGAAGAGCTCGGTTATTTACCGGAAGCAATCTTTAACTTCATCGTTCTTCTTGGATGGTCTCCAGAAGGGGAAGAGGAAATCTTCTCGAAAGATGAGTTGGTTTCTATATTCGATGCGAATCGTTTGTCCAAATCACCAGCAGTTTTCGATAAAAACAAATTGATGTGGATGAATAACCAATACATTAAAAATATGCCGCTTGAACAAGTGATTGAACTTGCGTTGCCTCATTTGCAAAAATCGGGTGCATTACCGGAAGAGTTATCAGCTGAACAAAGTAAGTGGGCACATGACTTAATCGCTCTTTACCATGAGCAACTAAGCTACGGTGCAGAAATTATTGAGCTTTCCGCCCAGTTTTTCGAAGATGACATTGAATATGATGAAGCATCCCAAGCAGTTCTTGCAGGAGATCAAGTTCCAGAAGTGATGAGCTCATTGAAAGGCCAGCTGGAAGAATTAGAAGAATTCGATGCTGCTTCGATTAAAGGAGCAATCAAAGCTGTCCAAAAAGAAACGGGTCATAAAGGAAAAAACCTATTTATGCCTGTTCGTGTTGTAACAACAGGTCAGACAAGCGGCCCAGAGTTGCCAACAGCAATTGCGCTTATCGGCAAAGAAAAAGCGATTGCACGCATTGCGAAATACGCGGAAGTTTGACATTCGTTTTTTGGAGTGTAAAATGTAAGTAATTAATTGAACGTAGATTTATAGAAAAGCCTTGATAAGGAAAAGTACATATTGTAAGTTCTCCAGAGAGGGTCGCCATCGGCTGTAAGTGACTCGTACCTCTACAATGTGGAAATGCCCCTTTGAGTGCCGTGCCGAACTTAAGTAGGCTGGACGTATCGCCAACGTTATATGGCCTTAAGCGGGAAGGTGAAAGCCTTTCAAGCGGAGTGGAACCACGCATTTAATGCGTCTCTGTCATTTATTGACGGGGGCGTATTTTTTTATTTGGATCTAAAATAGAGGAGGAGAAACGTTGTTCCGAAAAATGAAAGAAGATATCAAGTGCATCATGGAACAGGACCCGGCGGCGCGTAGTTCATTTGAAGTTGTATTGACGTATTCTGGTCTACATGCAGTTTGGTCGCACCAAATTGCGCATGTTTTATATAAAAAGAGACTGTTATTTTTAGCGCGATGCGTCTCGCAAGTAAGTCGCTTTTTCACTGGTATTGAAATTCATCCAGGAGCTAAAATAGGACGACGTTTTTTTATAGACCACGGCATGGGGATTGTAATCGGAGAAACATGTGAAATTGGCGATGATGTCACAATTTACCAAGGTGTAACGCTTGGTGGAACGGGTAAAGAGAAGGGGAAAAGACATCCGACGCTTCACAATAATGTGCTCGTTGCATCCGGTGCAAAAGTGCTTGGTTCGATAACAATTGGAGAGAATAGTAAAGTGGGAGCGGGATCTGTTGTGTTGAAAGACGTTCCATCAGATTCTACGGTTGTCGGAATCCCGGGAACAGTCGTTATTCGGAATGGCGAAAGGATTGTAGGGCGGCATGACCACCAAGACCTTCCAGATCCAGTGAAAGATAGATGTGACGCGCTTGATAGCGAACTTGAACGGCTAAAAGCACGACTTGAACAAATAGAAAATTCAAGAGTTAAGGAAGGGGACTTATTATGAGTATTCAAATTTATAATACATTGACAAGGCAGAAAGAACCTTTTATCCCGATGGAAGAAGGAAAAGTGAAGATGTATGTGTGTGGTCCAACGGTTTATAACTATATCCATATTGGAAACGCACGTCCGGTAATCGTTTTTGACACGGTTCGACGTTATCTTGAATACAGAGGGTATGATGTGAAATACGTTTCGAATTTCACGGATGTCGACGATAAAATTATCGCGACGGCGAAAGAACTAGGTGAAGACGTGAGCGAATTAACGGACCGTTTTATAAATGCCTACTTTGAGGACGTATCTGCACTTGGTTGCGGCAAAGCGGATGTGCATCCGCGCGTAACCGACCATATCCAGGACATCGTCGATTTTGTTCAAGTACTTATTGACAAAGGGTTTGCGTACGAATCACAGGGTGATGTGTATTACCGAACGAAACGTTTCGAAGGATACGGCAAATTATCGGGTCAATCGACAGATGAGCTCATCGTCGGAGCGCGCGTTGAAACAGGAGACAAGAAAGAAGACGCACTTGATTTTGTTCTGTGGAAAGCAGCGAAAGAAGGCGAGGTTTCATGGGAAAGTCCTTGGGGCGCCGGACGACCTGGTTGGCATATTGAATGTTCAGTTATGGCCCGCGAACACCTCGGCGATACGATGGACATTCACGCAGGTGGGCAGGATTTAGCATTCCCACACCACGAAAACGAAATTGCCCAATCTGAAGCAATGACTGGGCACCCATTTGCACGTTATTGGATGCATAATGGCTATATTAATATTGATAATGAAAAGATGTCGAAGTCGCTTGGGAACTTTGTTCTTGTGAACGACATCCGTAAAACAATCGATCCGCAAGTATTGCGCTTTTTCATGTTGTCTGTTCATTACAGACACCCGATTAACTTCTCGGAAGACCTTGTTGAAAATGCGAAGAGTGGACTCGGTCGAATACGTACGACGTATACAAACTTACGCCACCGACTAGAGACATCTGCGGATCTTGGTGATCAGTATGATATTTGGGAACATAAAGTCGATGAAAGTCGAACAAAGTTTAAGGCCGCAATGGATGACGATTTCAATACAGCAAACGGCATTGCTGAAGTTTTTGAACTTGTGAAGCTTGCAAACGTCTATTTGATGGAGAAGAATACACAAACAGATATTATTACAAAGTTCATCGCGATGCTTGAAGAGCTTATGGCTGTAATTGGTCTAACGCTTGGCGGGGAGTCGGAATTGCTGGACGAGGACATTGAAGCGCTTATTGAAGAGCGATTGGAAGCGCGTAAAAACCGTGACTTTAAACGTGCAGACGAAATTCGCGATGAGTTAAAAGCACAAGGGATTTTACTAGAAGATACAGCACAAGGTATGCGCTGGAAAAGAGGGTGAATTGGCGTGTACACATTGCGAGATATCGACGTTAAACAACTCAATGCCCTTGCCCTCGCCTATATGGGGGATGCGGTATATGAGCAAGCTATCCGCGAACATCTTCTGCGTTCTGGACGCGTACGACCGAATGTGTTGCATAGGGAAGCAACCCGCTATGTTTCGGCTAAGTCCCAAGCGACTATTCTTAAAGAAATGATGGAATCAAGTTTTTTAACGAAAGAAGAAGAAGCGGTTATGAGACGTGGTCGTAATGCGAAGTCCGGATCGGTTCCGAAAAATACGGACGTTGTCACATACAATCATAGTTCGGGTTTTGAAGCGGTACTTGGATTTTTACATTTGCTTGGGAAAAATGAACGAACGGAAGAATTTATTAAAGAGTCGATTCGACTCATTGAGAATCCAAAGGAGGAGGGGACATCATGACAGAAGTTGAAACAGAATTACTAGGCGGTAAAAATCCAATCGTGGAAGCGTTACGCTCCGGTAGGGAATTAAACAAAATTTGGATTGCTGAAGGCCTTAATAAGAAAAGCATTGGGGAAATACTATCGCTTGCAAACGAGGCAAAGATTATTGTTCAAGCTGTGCCGAAACGAAAACTGGATGGCATGTTAGACATGAATCATCAGGGAATTATCGCCTCAGTGGCGGCTTACGAGTATGCGGAACTGGAAGATTTATTTGACGTAGCTACAAAACGAGGTGAAGATCCTTTTTTTATCGTCCTTGACGAGCTAGAAGATCCACATAATCTTGGGTCTATACTGCGGACTGCAGATGCTTCAGGCGTTCACGGTGTTATCATTCCGAGGCGTCGTGCCGTTGGGTTAACAGGTGTAGTTGCGAAAGCTTCAACAGGTGCGATTGAACATATTCCGGTCGTACGAGTGAATAATCTTTCGCAAACTGTAGAAGAGCTTAAAAAACGTGGCGTTTGGATTGCCGGGACAGATGCAACAGGCTCAACAGATTATCGATTAATGGATGCAACGCTGCCCCTCGCCGTCATTATTGGAAGTGAAGGGAAAGGAATGTCGCGCATATTGAAAGAGAAATGCGATTTCCTTTACCATTTACCGATGGTCGGTAAAGTGACATCGCTAAACGCTTCCGTAGCCGCCTCTCTTTTGATGTACGAAGTGCTACGTAAAAGGCAACCGAACCTCCCTGGGAAATGAAAAAAGATATTCTCTTAGTTGACGGATATAACGTCATCGGCGCATGGGAAGAATTAGTTCAATTAAAAGAAGAGTTGCTTGCGAATGCACGTGACCGTTTAATCGAGCGGATGGCGGAATATAAAGCGTATACGGGATGGCATGTCATTATTATTTTTGACGCCTATTTAACAGCGGGAATTGAAAAAAAGAAGTGGCGACACGATGTTGAAGTTATATTTACAAGGGAAAATGAAACGGCGGATGAACGAATTGAAAAACTTGTTACTGAACTGAGTGGAAGAAGAGTGCAAGTTCATGTCGCGACATCGGATATGACGGAGCAATGGGTTATTTTTGCCCACGGGGCGCTAAGAAAATCGGCACGTGAGCTAGAAATTGAAATGGACGCAATCGATAAACTGATTTCGGGAAAAGTGAAAGACTTTCAAGAACAGCGCCCATTCTCTAAGATTCCCCTTACTGACGAAATTGCGGAAAAATTTGAAAAATGGCGTCGTGGAATAAAATGAAAGCTTGACGTAAAATTTTTCCATACGTTATACTTGTTATATGACCTATGACGAACCGGGGTGATCCAGTGGTGGAAAAAATGTTTGTTAGTAGCAAAATGACGAGTTTTACAAGGTTATCTGACGAGGAAGTTATTTCGATTATCCACGAAGGGAATACGGATGCGCTTGACTTTCTCATAACGAAGTATCGGTCATTTGTACGTCTGAAGGGACGTTCGTATTTTTTGATTGGTGGGGACAGGGAAGATATTATTCAAGAGGGGATGATTGGTCTATACAAAGCGATTCGCGATTTTAAGGCAGATCGACTCAGTTCATTTAAAGCGTTTGCGGAGCTTTGTATAACTCGTCAAATAATAACAGCGATTAAAACAGCGACGCGGCAAAAGCATATACCGCTTAATACATCGATTTCGTTGGACAGGCCGGTTTACGCCGAAGATTCCGATCGTACATTGCTCGATATGGTGCCAGGTCCGACTTTGGATGATCCTGAAGATCTGATCATTCATAGAGAAGATTTTACCCATATGGAACAAGAAATGAACAAAGTGCTGAGCGGACTCGAAAAGCAAGTGTTGGCACTCTATTTAGAAGGCCAGTCCTACCAAGAGATTTCGGATGAGTTAAATCGACAAGTTAAATCTGTAGATAATGCATTGCAACGCATTAAGCGGAAACTTGAAAGGTATATGCAAGTGGATGCGGTGTACTAAACGACTGTCATATCATGTTGACACTACTTATGTAAGATGGTACTCTTTAGCAAGACTATGAGAAGATGCTCGAAAATTTCGTGAGGAATCGTTTTTGAATGATATTCTCTTTTTCGAACATGAATTCTAAGTGTATAGGGTGAGAAAATGTCTAAGAAGGTAATATTAAGCTGCGACGTTTGTGGCTCTCGAAATTATTCCGTGCCTGGACGAAAAGAACAATCGTCAGAACGGTTAACGTTGAAAAAACATTGTAGTCATTGTAATGCACATACAGTTCACAGGCAAACTGCATAATTAATGTTGCAAGCCGGTAAAGGCAATATATCTTTAGTCGGAGGGTTACGATACGATGGGAAAGCTCGGTACTTTTTTTAAAGATGTAATATCAGAAATGAGAAAAGTCAGTTGGCCGAAGCGTAAGCAATTGACGCGCTACACAATTGTTGTTCTTTCGACAGTTGTCTTCATGGCGGTATACTTTGGACTTACAGACCTTGGTATTTCAAGTTTGATGGAATGGTACATTTCGCTTTAACTAATGCAATATAAATATTATCCGATAAAATAGCCCGTCTTGTAGAGCGAACGGGTTTTTTCATTTTGTTTGGGAAAAGGAGGGACGGACGTACAGTCCTTGTCACTATGGAGATGGAGAAAAACTGGTACGTCGTTCACACGTACTCCGGATATGAAAACAAAGTAAAAGAGAATCTGGAAAAACGTGTAGAAACGATGGGTATGCAAGATAAAATCTTCCGTGTAATTATCCCGGAAGAAGAAGAAACAGATTTCAAAGATGGCAAAAAGCGTGTAGTTATGAAGAAAACATTCCCTGGATACGTTCTTGTCGAAATCATTATGACAGACGATTCATGGTATGTCGTTCGTAACACGCCTGGTGTTACAGGTTTCATCGGTTCTTCAGGTGGTGGAGCAAAACCGACACCGCTTCTTCCAGAAGAAGTTGAGTTCATCCTGAAACAAATGGGTGTGAAAGAAGGAAGAACGGAAATCGACTTCGCTGTTGGCGAAATGGTTCAAGTGCTTGAAGGTCCATTTGCAGACTTCCAAGGGAAGGTCGAAGAGATTGATGAAGCGAAAGAAAAAGTGAAAGTATCAGTCGACATGTTTGGTCGCGAGACGAATATGGAATTGGACTTTTCACAAATTCAAAAAACAGAGTAAAATATTGCTTGCATATAAGGCATAACAATGGTATCATTTCAAAGGTCAGCCTATAATCTAACGGTCTGATCGAATTAACTTATACTATCGACGCAAGTCGGCAGACACATATTGAGTGGGAGGGGCAACCCTATTACCACATCACGGACTTAAGGAGGTGTGCTTCGTGGCTAAAAAAGTTACTAAGATTGTTAAATTACAAATTCCCGCTGGAAAAGCAAACCCGGCTCCACCAGTTGGACCGGCGCTTGGACAAGCAGGTGTGAACATAATGGGATTCTGTAAAGAGTTCAACGCACGTACAGCAGATCAAGCAGGTCTAATTATTCCTGTTGAGATTTCTGTATATGAAGACCGTTCATTTACTTTTATTACAAAAACTCCACCTGCAGCAGTATTGCTAAAGGTTGCAGCTAATCTTCAAAAAGGTTCAGGTGAACCGAACAAAACGAAGGTTGCTACTGTTAAACGTGATAAAGTTCGCGAAATTGCAGAACAAAAGATGCCAGATCTAAACGCGGCGTCAGTTGAAGCGGCGATGGCAATGGTTGAAGGTACTGCACGCAGTATGGGAATCAAGATCGAAGACTGATCTGTAAGGTTGTTTTGTTGTAGTGGGGGTTGCGGTAGTTCTTTAGGACACGCAGCCCTTATTCGTGGGAGGTTTAATCCGTTAAAACCACAATTGAGGAGGAAATTTTAAATGGCTAAAAAAGGCAAGAAATTCACAGAAGCTTTGAAACTTGTTGACGCTATGAATACGTACACTGTTGAAGAAGCAGTTGACCTTGCGAAAAAAACAAGCACTGTTAACTTTGACGCAACTGTTGAAGTGGCGTTCCGTCTAGGAATTGACACGCGTAAAAATGATCAACAAATCCGTGGAGCAGTTGTGCTTCCAAACGGTACTGGTAAAGTTCAGCGCGTTTTAGTTTTCGCTAAAGGCGAAAAACTTAAAGAAGCTGAAGCTGCTGGTGCAGACTTTGCTGGAGACGCAGACTACATTGCGAAAATTCAACAAGGTTGGTTTGATTTCGACGTTATCGTTGCAACACCTGACATGATGGGTGAAGTTGGTAAGATTGGTCGTATTCTTGGACCAAAAGGACTTATGCCTAACCCAAGAACAGGTACAGTAACATTTGACGTTGCGAAAGCAATCGAAGAAATCAAAGCAGGTAAAGTTGAATACCGTGCGGACAAAGCGGGAATCATTCACGCGCCAATCGGAAAAGTATCATTTGACAACGAAAAGCTAGTAGAAAACTTCTTGACTGTATTTGATACAGTTCAAAAAGCAAAACCAGCTTCAGCGAAAGGCACATACATGAAGTCAGTTAACGTAACGACTACAATGGGCCCTGCTGTTAAAATCGATACGTCAAGCGTAGCAGTTCAAAAATAATATTGACAATGTCGTTATCTTCTAGTAAGATGACTGTTGTTGTTGATTATTTATAAACCATTTGTACCGTAGACAGTAGGAGCGGCGTGCCGCTTAAAATTCCTGCCGAGGACAAGACGCTCTTTTAATTTAAAGATGACGACTTTTCTGCCCTCGTGCCTACACATGTAGAACGAGGGCTTTTCATATCGGTATAGATGATACGAATCTTTAGGAGGTGTCCAGATGAGCAAAGTATTAGAAGCGAAACAAGCAGTAGTTGGTGAAATCACTGATAAATTAAACGCAGCAGCTTCAGTTGTTGTTGTTGATTACCGTGGTCTTAACGTAACTCAGCTAACAGAACTACGTAAACAGCTTCGTGATGCAGGAATTGACTTCAAAGTTTACAAAAACTCGATGTCACGTCGTGCTACTGAATCTGTTGGACTTGAAGGGTTGAACGAACACCTGACAGGACCAAACGCAATCGCATTTTCAAACGAAGATGTTGTTGCACCAGCGAAAATCCTTAACGATTTTGCTAAGAAAAATGACAAGCTTGAAATTAAAGCTGGTATCATCGAAGGTGCAATTGCATCTGCTGAAGACGTGAAAGCATTGGCAGAACTTCCATCACGCGAAGGTCTACTATCTATGCTTCTCAGCGTTCTACAAGCTCCGATGCGCAACCTTGCTGCAATTACAAAAGCTGTTGCAGATCAAAAAGAAGAAGAACAAGGCGCGTAATTTTGCGGCTTGAAACAAACCTTGCGGGTTAAAGCTCGACAAGATAAACTGCTTGCGAGTACCTGACAAAAACAAATATTAGGAGGAAATTATAATGACTAACGAACAAATCCTAGAAGCTGTTAAAGCGATGACAGTTCTTGAACTTAACGACCTTGTAAAAGCAATTGAAGACGAGTTTGGCGTAACTGCTGCTGCACCTGTTGCGGCTGCTGGTGGCGGAGCTGCTGTTGAAGAAGAGCAATCTGAATTCGACGTTGTCCTTACTGCTGCTGGAGACAAAAAAATCCAAGTTATCAAAGCAGTTCGTGAAATTACGGGCCTTGGCTTGAAAGAAGCTAAAGCAGTAGTTGACGAAGCTCCAAAAGCTGTTAAAGAAGGCGTTTCTAAAGAAGAAGCAGAAGAATTGAAAGCGAAACTTGAAGAAGTAGGCGCATCTGTAGAACTTAAGTAATCTATTAAATAAATGAAGAAAAGCTCGTCGGCGAAAGACGGGCTTTTCTTCGTTTTGTTGTATGTATATAGATTGAACTAAAGAATCTGGATACCAAACGTTTTTGGTGGGATTCTTTATTCTAACCTATATAGTATTTTTCTTTGTAGATATTCCTTTATGAAGGGGAGGGTCTATAATGTCTGATCATTATTATACAAAAGATCCAGTAGCGAAAAGCAATCCGACCGAATGGTCAACTGAATTACGTGGTAAAAGCCTTCGTTTCGAGACGGATGCAGGTGTTTTTAGTAAAGGGGAAGTAGATTTTGGATCGCGTCTTCTTGCTGAAAGCTTTGTTCTGCCTGAAGTGAAAGGTGATGTGCTAGACGTTGGGTGCGGTTATGGACCGATAGGTTTATCGATTGCGGCGTCATTTGCAGAGCGTAAAGTGCATATGATCGACGTGAACGAACGGGCACTAAGTCTT
This sequence comes from Sporosarcina sp. G11-34, assembly GCF_026931025.1. NCBI lineage: Bacteria > Bacillati > Bacillota > Bacilli > Caryophanales > Caryophanaceae > Sporosarcina > Sporosarcina sp. G11-34. The sequence continues at coordinate 213,989 of NZ_JAHNZW010000007.1, forward strand.
GCGAAGCGTAACGCGGAGCGAAATGATATAAAAAATATAACAATCTATTCAAGCGATTCCTTGTCAGCTGTTAAGGAAAAAGGGTTTGCCGCAATTTTAACAAATCCACCAATCCGAGCAGGAAAAGCAACGGTGTTTCGTTTTTTTGACGACGCATTTTCGAAATTGGAAATGGGTGGCGAGTTGTGGGTAGTTATCCAGAAAAAACAAGGTGCTCCTTCGACAATCAACCATTTAACAAAACTTTTTGGTGATGTTGAAACGATCGTTAAAAAGAAAGGTTACTATATTTTGAAAGCTGTAAAGTCTTGACTTTACAATATATTTAAGGTACCGTTATAAGATGCACAAAATATTATCATGCAGTCGTGTGCCTTTTTGCATGAACGTTGTGAATATATGGCATACTGACGATGTGTAAAAAAAGATTGTCAAACCGAAAATGAGCTCTTGCTAGAACTCGTTTTCTTTTTTGTTTTTTCGATATCATACACTATTTTTATGATTTCGCAAAGAACTATTATTGCATTATGAGGGGTGAATGAGTTGACAGGTCACTTAGTTCAATATGGTCAACACCGTCAGCGTAGAAGTTTCGCTAGGATCGCCGAAGTACTCGACCTTCCGAATCTGATTGAAATACAGACGGCATCTTATGAGTGGTTCATGGAAGAAGGCTTACTAGAAATGTTCCGTGATATTTCTCCGATTCAAGACTTCACGGGGAATCTTTCATTGGAATTTATCGATTACCATTTGGAAGAACCAAAATATCCAATGGACGAATCGAAAGAGCGTGACGTAACTTACGCGGCACCACTTCGCGTTAAAGTTCGATTGCACAACAAAGAAACTGAAGAAGTTAAGGAACAAGATGTGTTTATGGGTGATTTCCCGCTCATGACAGAAAACGGTACGTTTGTTATCAACGGTGCGGAGCGTGTAATTGTTTCCCAACTAGTTCGATCACCAAGCGTTTACTACAGCGCAAAGGTAGATAAAAACGGGAAACGTGGATTTGGAGCGACTGTTATACCGAACCGTGGAGCATGGTTGGAGTATGAAATCGATGCTAGAGACGTACTTCACGTACGAATCGACCGAACGCGAAAATTGCCGATTACGGTTCTGCTTCGTGCACTAGGTTTCTCATCTGATGAGGAAATCATTGAGTTAATCGGTGATAACGAATATTTACGTAACACTCTTGAAAAAGATAATACGGAAAACTCCGAAAAGGCCTTGCTTGAAATTTACGAGCGACTCCGCCCAGGTGAGCCACCAACGCTGGATAGCGCGAAGAATCTGTTATTCTCACGCTTTTTCGATGCGAAAAGGTATGACTTGGCGAACGTCGGTCGCTACAAAATGAATAAGAAACTTCATGTCCAAAACCGCCTATTTAATCAAACTCTTGCAGAGACACTTGTTGACCCTGAAACGGGTGAGATTCTCTTAGAGAAAGACGAGATCATTGATCGCCGGGCGTTGGATCGTCTGTTGCCACATCTTGAAAAGGGGATTGGGTTTGAAGAAATTTCCCATACAAGCGGTGTTCTTGACGAGAGTATCACAATTCAAACAATCAAAATATACGCTCCTAATCCTAGCTCGACTGAAAGTGATGAAAAGCAAATCATCAATGTAATTTCGAATGCGTATGTTGAAGATGCTATTAAACATGTTACGCCTGCGGATATCGTTGCGTCAATTAGCTATTTCTTTAACTTGCTACACGGCGTAGGAAATACAGATGACATTGACCACCTAGGTAACCGTCGTCTTCGTTCAGTAGGCGAGCTTCTTCAAAACCAATTCCGAATCGGACTTTCCCGTATGGAACGGGTTGTAAAAGAGCGGATGTCCATTAATGACACTCAGTCTATTGTACCGCAACAACTCATTAATATTCGTCCAGTTATTGCATCGATAAAAGAGTTTTTCGGAAGTTCACAGCTGTCACAGTTTATGGATCAGACGAATCCGCTTGCGGAATTGACACATAAACGAAGATTGTCTGCACTTGGACCCGGTGGGTTAACGCGTGAACGTGCTGGTTTTGAAGTGCGTGACGTTCATTACTCTCACTACGGTCGCATGTGTCCAATCGAGACACCAGAGGGACCGAACATCGGACTTATTAACTCCCTTTCAACATTTGCAAAGGTGAATAAGTTTGGGTTTATCGAAACACCTTACCGAAAAGTCGATCCGGTATCGGGCCGCGTAACTGAACAAATTGATTATTTGACAGCAGATATTGAAGATAACTACGTAGTTGCACAAGCAAACGCAGTACTTGCTGAAGATGGTTCATTTGTAAGTGAGGGCGTCGTTGGGCGTTTCCAAGGTGATAACACGATTTTCAAACGTGAACAAATTGATTACATGGATGTTTCGCCCAAACAAGTTGTTTCTGCGGCAACAGCATGTATTCCATTCTTGGAAAACGATGACTCGAACCGTGCACTTATGGGAGCGAACATGCAACGTCAAGCCGTTCCTTTACTGAATCCAGAGGCGCCATTTGTTGGTACCGGAATGGAGCACGTATCGGCACGGGACTCGGGAGCTGCTGTTCTATCGGTATATGATGGTATTGTAGAGCATGTGGAAGCTAGAGAAATCCGTGTTCGTCGTATTGAAACGGTCGAAGGTAAAGAAGTAAAAGGTGAGCTTTCAACGTATCGCTTAGATAACTTTATTCGTTCGAACCAAGGAACATGTTATAACCAACGTCCAATCGTTAGCGTTGGCGATCGAGTTTCACCAAATGAAATTCTTGCAGACGGCCCATCGATGGAAAGCGGAGAACTTGCTCTAGGGCGTAACGTTCTTACAGCATTCATGACATGGGAAGGTTTCAACTACGAGGATGCAATCATTATGAGTGAACGTCTCGTAAAAGACGATGACTATACTTCAGTTCATATTGAAGAATACGAGTCAGAAGCGAGAGATACAAAACTGGGTCCCGAAGAAATTACGCGTGACATTCCAAACGTCGGTGAAGAAGCACTTCGTCATCTAGACGACCGTGGAATCATCCGTATTGGGGCCGAAGTGCGTGACGGTGACATCCTTGTCGGGAAAGTAACTCCAAAAGGGGTAACTGAACTAACAGCGGAAGAACGTCTTCTCCATGCAATCTTTGGAGAAAAAGCGCGCGAAGTTCGCGATACATCTCTTCGTGTACCACACGGAGCGGGTGGAATCATTCTGGATGTGAAAGTGTTCAACCGTGAAGACGGAGACGAACTGCCACCAGGTGTGAACCAACTAGTTCGTGCGTATATTGTTCAAAAACGGAAAATTTCTGTTGGAGACAAAATGGCCGGACGTCACGGAAACAAAGGTGTTATTTCTCGAATCTTACCAGAGGCAGATATGCCGTACATGCCAGATGGCACACCAATCGACGTTATGCTTAATCCGCTTGGAGTTCCTTCACGTATGAACATTGGACAGGTACTTGAAATGCATCTTGGTATGGCCTCTAGAATACTTGGCCTGCATATGGCATCACCTGTATTTGACGGAGCAAACGAAGAAGACGTTTGGTCTACGATGGAAGAAGCCGGAATGGACCGTGATGGGAAAACAATTCTCTATGACGGACGTTCGGGTGAAGCATTCGACAACCGTGTATCGGTTGGCGTGATGTACTTGATCAAACTTGCGCATATGGTTGATGATAAACTTCATGCGCGTTCAACAGGACCGTACTCACTCGTTACACAGCAACCACTAGGCGGTAAAGCCCAGTTCGGTGGACAGCGTTTCGGGGAGATGGAAGTTTGGGCGCTTGAGGCATATGGTGCAGCTTATACGCTTCAAGAAATTCTAACAGTTAAATCAGATGACGTCGTAGGTCGCGTGAAGACATACGAAGCAATCGTTAAAGGTGAAAGTGTCCCTCAACCAGGAGTTCCAGAATCATTCAAAGTATTGATAAAAGAACTTCAAAGTCTCGGTTTGGATGTCAAGATGCTCGATGCGGAGTACGAAGAAATTGAACTGCGTGATCTTGATGAAGATGATGATATGCAGCCAACGGACGCATTGAACCTTGAAAAAGTAGATTGAAGTATTTAATTAACGAAGTGAATAGACGGGGAAGCGATACGTTTCCCCTTTATTTTTTCATAATGGAACACGCTTGCTCGGAAAAAGCAATGCTAGCGATAAGACTAAAGGGAGGTAGGCTCCTTGGTAGATGTTAATAATTTTGAGTATATGAAGATTGGCCTTGCTTCATCAGATAAGATTCGTTCATGGTCATACGGTGAAGTTAAGAAGCCTGAAACAATTAACTACAGAACATTAAGGCCGGAAAAAGAAGGTCTATTCTGTGAAAGAATTTTTGGACCTACGAAAGACTGGGAATGTCATTGTGGGAAATACAAACGCGTCCGATATAAAGGTGTCGTTTGTGACCGTTGTGGAGTAGAAGTAACGCGTCAAAAAGTTCGTCGTGAGCGTATGGGTCATATCGAGCTTGCAGCGCAAGTAACACATATATGGTATTTCAAAGGGATTCCAAGCCGTATGGGCTTAATACTCGACATGACGCCTCGTGCGCTTGAAGAGATTATCTATTTCGCGTCTTATGTCGTTGTCGATCCCGCGGATACGCCACTTGAAAGAAAGCAATTGCTTTCCGAAAGGGAATATCGCATTTACCGTGAGAAGTATGGCAACAAATTCCTAGCGCTAATGGGTGCAGAAGCAATTGAAAAACTTCTTGCGGCAATCGATTTGGATAAAGAAGCAGACTCCTTAAAAGAGGAACTGAAAACTGTTCAAGGACAACGTCGTACACGAGCAATTAGACGTCTAGACGTTGTTGAATCATTCCGTCACTCGGGTAACCGACCTGAATGGATGGTTCTCGAAGTGTTACCAGTTATCCCGCCGGAACTACGCCCAATGGTGCAATTAGACGGTGGACGTTTCGCAACTTCTGACTTGAACGATTTGTATCGTCGAGTTATTAACCGGAACAACAGACTGAAAAGGCTTTTGGATCTTGGAGCACCGGGTATTATCGTTCAGAACGAGAAACGGATGCTACAAGAAGCTGTCGATGCACTTGTCGACAACGGTCGCCGTGGTCGTCCAGTTACCGGACCAGGAAACCGTCCGCTTAAATCCCTTTCTCATATGTTGAAAGGTAAACAAGGTCGTTTCCGTCAGAACTTACTTGGAAAACGAGTCGACTATTCGGGCCGTTCGGTTATCGTAGTTGGACCAAATCTTAAAATGTACCAGTGTGGGTTGCCGAAAGAAATGGCAATTGAACTATTCAAACCGTTTGTTATGAAAGAACTTGTTGAACGAGGACTTGCACATAACATTAAGAGCGCAAAACGTAAAATTGAACGCTTGCATTCAGAAGTTTGGGACGTTCTAGAAGAAGTTATTAAGGAGCATCCGGTCTTATTGAACCGTGCCCCAACTCTTCACCGACTAGGTATTCAAGCATTCGAGCCGGTACTTGTAGAAGGCCGAGCAATCACTCTTCACCCGTTAGTATGTACAGCTTATAACGCTGACTTTGACGGAGACCAGATGGCTGTTCACGTTCCACTTTCGGCAGAAGCACAAGCTGAAGCACGTCTTCTTATGCTTGCGGCGCAAAACATTTTGAATCCGAAAGATGGAAAACCGGTTGTTACACCTTCTCAGGATATGGTTTTAGGAAACTATTACCTAACACTTGAACGTGCGGGTGCAGCTGGAGAAGGATTTGTGTTCCGTGATGCAGATGAGGCACTCATCGCTTATCATAACGGTCACGTTCATCTTCATTCACGCGTTGCTGTTCAAGCAGGTTCACTAAATAACCCGAATTTCACAGAAGAGCAAAACGGTCAACTTCTTCTAACGACTGTCGGGAAAATCATCTTTAATGAAATTTTGCCGAAATCGTTTCCATATATCAACGAACCGACAGATTTCAACTTACAAGAAGAAACACCTAGCAAGTACTTTATCCCAGGAACTGTGGACGTGAAGAAGCATATCGCTGCCGCTGAACTCGTACCTCCGTTTAAAAAAGGTATTCTACAAAATATCATCGCGGAAATATTTAAGATTTTCCACATTACGGAAACGTCGAGAATGCTTGACCGCATGAAAAACCTTGGATTCAAATACTCAACGCGTGCAGGACTTACAATCGGAATGTCCGATATTATCGTTCTCCACAACAAAGAAGAGATACTTGAAGAAGCTCAAGGCAAAGTAGACAAGGTATTGCAACAGTTCCGTCGTGGTCTCATTACGGAAGAAGAACGATATGACCGAGTCATTTCATATTGGAGTCATGCGAAGGATGTCATTCAAGACAAATTGATGGAATCCCTCGATAATCAGAACCCGATTTATATGATGAGTGATTCTGGCGCAAGGGGTAACGCATCTAACTTTACGCAACTAGCTGGTATGCGTGGTCTGATGGCTAACCCGGCCGGAAAAATTATTGAACTTCCAATCAAGTCTTCATTCCGTGAAGGGTTAACAGTACTTGAGTACTTTATCTCTACGCACGGTGCGCGTAAAGGACTTGCAGATACAGCCCTTAAGACGGCTGACTCAGGTTACTTAACACGTCGACTTGTTGACGTTGCACAAGATGTTATCGTTCGTGAAGACGAATGTGGTACGGATCGTGGTCTGGAAATCAGCGCGCTTATGGAAGGTGCAGAACTTATTGAAGGACTCGACGAGCGTATTGTTGGACGTCACACGAAGAAAACAATTTGGCATCCTGAAACAGGGAAAGTACTTCTTGCTAGAGACGAAATGATTACAGAAGATGCAGCACGTGTTATTTTGGATGCGGGTATTGAGACGATAACAATCCGTTCAGCATTTACTTGTAACACGAAGCACGGCGTATGTAAGAAATGTTACGGCATTAACTTGGCAACAGGTGAACACGTCGAGGTCGGCGAAGCAGTGGGAATCATTGCAGCGCAGTCAATCGGTGAGCCGGGTACACAACTTACAATGAGGACTTTCCATACTGGTGGAGTTGCGGGGGATGACATTACACAAGGTCTTCCACGTATCCAGGAAATTTTCGAAGCGCGGAATCCGAAAGGGCAAGCCGTTATCTCGGAAATTACAGGAGAAGTTACTGAAATCGATGAAATCCGTGAAGGTCAAAAAGAAATAACAATTACGGGTGAAGTTGAAACACGTAAATACCTTGCACCGTACAATGCGCGTCTGAAAGTAGACGTTGGGGATATGATTGAACGCGGAGAAGCGTTTACGGAAGGTTCTATCGATCCGAAAGAACTTATCGTAGTTAAAGACGTTGCTACCGTTCAAAATTATCTATTGAAAGAAGTTCAAAAAGTTTACCGAAGTCAAGGTGTTGAAATTGGTGATAAGCACGTTGAAGTAATGGTTCGCCAAATGCTTCGTAAAGTGCGCATTATTGAGGCGGGTAACACAGACTTGTTACCGGGCTCATTAGTCGATATCCATCAGTTCTCAGACGCTAACAAAATTGTGCTAGATGCAGGGAGAGTTCCTGCAACATGCCGTCCTGTGATTCTAGGTATTACAAAAGCTTCACTCGAGACGGAATCCTTCTTATCTGCTGCTTCCTTCCAGGAAACAACACGTGTCCTAACAGACGCGGCAATCAGAGGAAAAACAGACGAGTTACTCGGTCTGAAAGAGAACGTTATTATCGGGAAGCTTGTACCTGCAGGAACTGGTATGCAACGTTACCGTCAAATCCGTATGGACCAAGACGAAACGGAAAAGACAGCCAAGAAAGTACCAGCAGAGTAAGTGTTAAACATATGGGGGAAATTAAAAAAGTTTTCCCCTGTTTTTCTTTAAGCATTGACAATTTTTAAAACAAGTGATAATATACAAAAGGTTGATAGTTAAATGTCTGAGCTTTGGAGGATATGTAAATGTCTTATGAAAAAGTGGAACAGGCGAAGTATACAATCATCGGTACTAAGCAGACAGTGAAAGCAATTCGTGCAGGTATAGTAGCGGAAGTTATTATTGCGCAGGATGCTGAAGAACGGATAATAACTCCAGCAATGGAGGAAGCCGAACTTGCTAGTGTCCCTGTAACATATGTCGATTCGAAAAGGAAACTTGGAGAAGCATGCGGCATACAAGTTAGTGCAGCCGTGGTTGCGATTACTGTATAACAGTGTTTGTGTTCTCGAGGCACAAAGACTTTGTTTTTTACCTAAAAATGAACCACCTGGATGTGTGGTCTTACAAATAAACATTTGAGAGGAGGACAAACCGATGCCTACAATTAACCAATTGGTCCGCAAACCACGTAAATCTAAAGTGGAAGGATCTAAAGCACCAGCACTCGGAAAAAGCTATAACAGCTTTAAAAAGTCAATGACAAACGTAAACTCACCACAAAAACGGGGTGTTTGTACACGTGTTGGAACAATGACACCGAAGAAACCGAACTCGGCACTACGTAAATATGCACGTGTTCGTTTGACTAACTCATTAGAGGTTAACGCTTATATCCCTGGTGAAGGTCACAACTTGCAAGAGCATAGTGTGGTACTTATCCGTGGAGGACGCGTTAAAGACTTACCTGGTGTGCGTTACCATATCGTTCGTGGAGCACTTGATACAGCTGGAGTTACTGGCCGTATGCAAAGTCGTTCAATGTACGGAGCAAAAAAACCTAAAGTTAAAAAATAATAAATTAACCAAAAGTTATTTAAGCGTAAACCGCTTAAAAACTAATGAAAGCTATTTAAGCGTAACCCGCTTAAAAGCTCCAATCCCGAAAGGAGGAAAACAACATGCCTCGTAAAGGTCCTGTTGCAAAACGCGACGTACTTCCAGATCCGATTTATAACTCGAAACTGGTTTCACGTCTTATCAACCAAATGATGGTTGACGGTAAAAAAGGTACATCACAAAATATCCTCTATGGTGCGTTCGAACTTGTAAAAGAACGTTCTGGCAAGGATCCACTAGAAGTATTTGAAGCAGCTCTTGCTAACGTAATGCCGGTACTTGAAGTACGTGCACGCCGTGTAGGTGGAGCAAACTATCAAGTTCCTGTAGAAGTTCGTCCTGAGCGTCGTACGACTCTTGGACTACGTTACTTTGTGAACTATTCTCGTAAACGTGGAGAGAAAACAATGCAAGAACGTCTTGCAAATGAAATTCTTGATGCTTCTAACAACACAGGTGCATCCGTGAAACGTCGCGAAGAATTGCACAAAATGGCAGATGCTAACAAAGCATTCGCTCACTATCGCTGGTAAGGTTCGTAATTTCATTACAACTTTAATCCGAGACGGAAGGAGAAATACATTATGGCTAGAGAGTTCTCCTTAGAGAATACTCGTAACATTGGAATCATGGCTCATATCGATGCTGGTAAAACAACAACGACTGAGCGGATTCTATTTTACACAGGTAAAATCCACAAAATCGGAGAAACGCACGAAGGTGCATCTCAGATGGACTGGATGGAGCAGGAACAAGAGCGTGGAATCACGATCACTTCTGCTGCAACAACAGCAGCGTGGAAAGGTTACCGCGTAAACATCATCGATACACCGGGTCACGTAGACTTCACTGTTGAAGTTGAACGTTCACTTCGTGTACTTGATGGAGCAGTAACTGTACTTGACGCGCAATCAGGCGTTGAGCCACAAACTGAAACAGTATGGCGCCAAGCTACTAACTACGGTGTACCACGTCTTGTATTCATTAACAAAATGGATAAAACAGGCGCGGACTTCCTTTATTCAGTAGGAACACTTCGTGACCGTCTAGCTGCAAATGCACATCCAATTCAACTACCGATTGGCGCTGAAGATGATTTCGAAGCGATTATCGACCTAGTTGAAATGAATGCTACATTCTATCCAGACAACTCAGGATTGAACGCTGAAGTAAGAGAAATTCCAGCTGAGCATCTTGAACAAGCACAAGAATACCGTGAGAAGCTAATCGAAGCAGTTGCTGAATTCGATGAAGATCTTATGAATAAGTTTTTGGAAGAAGAAGAAATTACGAAGGAAGAAATCAAAAAAGCAATTCGCAACGCGACATTAGCTGTTGAATTCTATCCAGTTGTATGTGGAACTGCTTTCAAAAACAAAGGTGTCCAACTCGTTCTTGACGCAGTTGTCGACTACCTTCCATCACCAATCGATATTCCACCTATGAAAGGTACTAATCCTGAAACAAACGAAGATGTAGAGCGTCATGCAGACGACTCAGCGCCGTTCTCGGCACTTGCATTTAAAGTTATGACGGATCCTTATGTAGGTAAACTAACATTCTTCCGCGTATACTCTGGTACTTTACAGTCCGGATCATACGTACAGAACTCTACGAAAGGCAAGCGTGAGCGCGTAGGACGTATTCTACAAATGCACGCAGACTCTCGTCAAGAGATCGCGGAAGTACATTCTGGAGACATCGCGGCTGCAGTAGGCCTTAAAGATACAGGTACTGGAGATACACTTTGTGACGACAAAGCTCCTGTTATCCTAGAATCAATGGACTTCCCAGAACCAGTAATTTCACTTTCTGTTGAACCAAAAACAAAAGCTGACCAAGATAAAATGGGTATGGCTCTTGCTAAACTTCAAGAGGAAGATCCAACATTCCGCGCACATACAGACCAAGAAACAGGAGAAGTAATCATTGCTGGTATGGGTGAACTACATCTTGACGTTCTTGTAGACCGTATGCGTCGTGAATTCAACGTTGAAGCTAACGTAGGAGCTCCACAAGTTTCTTACCGTGAAACATTCCGCAGCTCTGCGGAAGTTGAAGGTAAATTTGTTCGTCAATCTGGTGGACGTGGACAGTTTGGTCACGTTTGGATCGAATTCTCTCCGAACGAAGAAGGAAAAGGATTCGAATTCATTGACAACGTCGTTGGTGGATCAGTTCCACGTGAATATATCGGATCGGTAGAAGCGGGAATCCGCGACTCACTTGATAACGGTGTAGTTGCTGGATATCCATTGATTGATATTAAAGCTCGTCTATATGACGGTTCTTATCATGACGTTGACTCCAACGAGATGGCGTTTAAAATTGCTGCTTCTATGGCTCTTAAAAACGCGGTTTCAAAAGTTAACCCGGTTCTATTAGAGCCAATGATGAAGGTAGAAGTAATTATTCCTGAAGAGTATATGGGAGACATCATGGGTGACATTACTTCTCGACGCGGCCGCGTTGAGGGAATGGATGCTCGTGGTAACGCACAAGTTGTGCGCGCGATGGTTCCTCTTGCTCAAATGTTTGGTTACGCTACATCACTTCGTTCAAACACGCAAGGACGCGGAGTATTCTCAATGGTGTTCGATCACTATGAAGAAGTTCCGAAGTCAATTGCTGAAGAAATCATCAAGAAAAACAAAGGCGAATAATTATAATTCAATTTTGTTTGCAGTATAAATAAAAAAATTGTAAGATACAGGTTGTCGGGGGAAACTCCCCTGATACCTTCAACTAAAAAACTTTTTATATTCCTAAGGAGGATTTCTAAAAATGGGTAAAGAAAAATTCGACCGTTCCAAGGCACATGCTAACGTAGGAACAATCGGTCACGTTGACCATGGTAAAACAACTCTAACTGCTGCAATCGCAACGGTTCTTGCAAAAAGATCAGGTGGGACTGCACAGTCTTACGCTGACGTTGATAACGCACCAGAAGAAAAAGAGCGTGGTATTACTATTAACACGTCTCACATCGAGTACGAAACAGCTACTCGTCACTACGCACACGTTGACTGCCCGGGTCACGCGGACTATGTTAAAAACATGATCACTGGTGCAGCACAAATGGACGGCGGAATCCTAGTTGTTTCTGCAGCTGATGGCCCAATGCCACAAACTCGTGAGCATATCCTACTTTCACGTCAAGTTGGTGTTCCTTACCTAGTTGTCTTCATGAACAAATGTGACATGGTTGATGACGAAGAACTTCTTGAATTAGTAGAAATGGAAATTCGCGATCTTCTATCTGAATACGACTTCCCTGGCGATGACATTCCTGTTATCAAAGGATCTGCTCTTAAAGCACTTGAAGGCGAAGAAGAATGGGAAGAAAAAATCGTTGAACTTATGGCTGCTGTTGACGAGTATATCCCAACACCACCACGTGATACTGAAAAACCATTCATGATGCCAGTTGAGGACGTATTCTCAATCACTGGACGTGGAACAGTTGCTACTGGACGCGTTGAGCGTGGAGTAGTTAAAGTAGGAGACGTTGTTGACATCATCGGTATCGTTGAAGAAGCAAAATCTACTACTGTTACAGGAGTAGAAATGTTCCGTAAACTTCTTGACTATGCAGAAGCTGGCGACAACATTGGAGCTCTTCTACGTGGAGTATCACGTGAAGATATCCAACGTGGACAAGTACTTGCTAAACCAGGTACAATTGTTCCACATACATCTTTCACAGCTGAAGTTTATGTTCTTTCAAAAGAAGAGGGTGGACGTCATACTCCATTCTTCACAAACTACCGTCCACAGTTCTACTTCCGTACAACTGACGTAACTGGTGTTTGTAATCTTCCTGAAGGCGTAGAAATGGTTATGCCTGGAGATAACGTTGAAATGACAATCGAACTAATCGCTCCAATCGCTCTTGAAGAAGGTACGAAATTCTCTATCCGTGAGGGTGGACGTACTGTAGGCGCTGGCGTTGTAGCAACAATCCAAAAATAATATTTTATTTTTAAATCCCGTCCACTGTGGCGGGATTTTTTTGTCTAGAAAATGATAGATTTATTGCTATTGTAGTCTATGTCCAGGGATGTCCACTGTATTCCGATTAATGTCCGCTCTTTCGGGACTAATCTCCACCCAATCGCGCGGAATGTCCGCTCTTTCCAGGGATGTCCACTGTATTTCGATTAATGTCCACTCTTCCGGGATTAATCTCCACTCAATCGCCCAGAATGTCCGCTTTGTCCAGCGATGTCCATTATTTAATCATTGACAGGTGTGACAGTCTCTGCTAAATTAATAGATGTACTTCACCACTTTAGTAGGGTGAAGTAATTGATTTTAGGAGGATATTTTATGAACGCAGTAATAATAGCAGTTCTTCTTATGTTGATACTAAGCTTGCTTCGAGTCAATGTTGTTCTTGCACTTGTAGCTGGTGCAATTGCTGGCGGATTAGCCGGTGGAATGTCGATAAATGCAACGATCACTTCGTTTACAGAAGGACTTGGCTCCGGTGCAACAATTGCGCTTAGTTATGCGCTTTTAGGCGGTTTCGCTGTTGCGATATCAAAAACAGGTATACCGCAAATTCTTGTAAACGCTATGCTTAAAATTGTGAAGAAAGATGGACAAGAAGATCGGACGGCACTTGGGAAAGTACTTATTATATTAATACTTCTTCTAGTCGCTATTTTTTCACAGAACTTAATTCCGATTCATATCGCTTTCATTCCATTATTAGTTCCACCAATCTTGCATATCTTAAACTTACTGAAAGTCGATCGTCGTTTAATCGCTTCTGTTTTAACTTTTGGTTTAACAGCGTCTTATATATTGCTTCCATATGGATTCGGTTTTATTTTCCACCAAATACTTGCAATCCAAATGGACGCAGCTGGATTACCGATTAACATGGCGGATATTCCAAAAGCGATGGCGTTGCCCGTCGCAGGACTTGTAGTAGGACTTCTGATTGCAGTCTTTATCTCCTATCGCAAACCAAGGGAATATGAAGATAGGAAAATGGAAATCGCTGAAGAGGTAGTCACTATTAAGACACGTAACATTGTGTTCACTGTTCTTGCTCTTATCGGAGCACTTGCCGTTCAAATACCTACGCAGTCAATGATTGCAGGTGCAATTACAGGAATCTTTATTTTGTATATCACCGGAGCATTGAAGTGGAAAGAGGCAGATAGACTTATCAATGAAGGAATGCGCATGATGGCATTCGTCGGATTCGTTATGATCGCTGCAAACGGTTTTGCATCAGTGCTTCAAGAAACGGGGCATATTGCAACGCTTGTGGAAAATACGAGTAACCTTTTGGGTGACAATAAAGGTCTAGCCGCTTTATTAATGCTCCTTATCGGATTAATCGTAACAATGGGTATCGGTTCGTCATTCGCTACAATTCCAATTATCGCTGCAATCTTTGTACCACTAAGTTTGGAATTTGGGTTTAGCACGATGGCAATCATCGCGCTAATCGGGACGGCCGGTGCACTTGGCGATGCAGGTTCACCAGCCTCGGATTCTACACTCGGTCCTACTGCGGGGTTAGATGCGGACGGACAACATAACCACATTTGGGATTCATGTGTACCGACATTTTTGCATTACAATATCCCACTCATTATTTTTGGTTGGGCTACAGCTATGATTCTTTTTTAACTTAAATCAACCGGAGTTCAATCTAGTTCATTGAAAAACTTCTGCATACTAGGCAAACCCGCAGATGATTCAAGACATCATCTGCGGGTTTGTGTTTGATTGCGGGATGAATTGTTCTGACTTTTTGTGTAAGGGTTGCAATTTCAGTGGGATACAACTATAATAAAAAAGGTTAAGAAATCTATTTCGACAAATGACTTGCACAATGCTTTAAAATTGTGTATACTGTTGAATGTTGGTCTTTGACTGCGATGAAGCGAGAGGTTGCCGACACACCAGGCCGCTTTGCCATGGCGGTGTGTGGGAAATTTTCGTGGAGAATGTCTATCAAATTAGGCGAAAAGGAGGGAAAATAATGGCAAAACAAAAGATTCGTATTCGTTTGAAAGCATATGATCACAGGATTTTGGATCAGTCAGCTGAGAAAATTGTTGAAACAGCAAAACGTTCGGGTGCTAGTGTATCGGGTCCGATTCCACTACCAACTGAAAGATCTGTTTATACAGTTCTTCGTGCGGTACATAAGTACAAGGATTCGCGCGAACAGTTTGAAATGCGTACACATAAACGCTTGATCGATATCGTTAACCCGACACCACAAACTGTCGATGCGTTGATGAAACTAGATCTTCCATCTGGCGTAGACATTGAAATTAAACTTTAATTATTAAACAATGGCTATTTTCAACACAAGAAGAGTTGTTTTCAACACTTAGTACGTGCTGATAAAACTTGGTTGATAAAGCTCTAATAAAACTATTATATTGTAGGAGGTGTGACAAATGACCAAAGGAATCTTAGGTAGAAAAATCGGTATGACACAAGTTTTCGCTGAAAACGGTGATCTTATACCGGTAACTGTGATTGAAGCTACACCGAACGTTGTTCTTCAAAAGAAGACACAAGAAACGGACGGCTACGAAGCAATCCAACTTGGATTTGATGATAAACGAGATAAGCTTTCCAACAAACCTGAAAAAGGCCACGTTGCAAAAGCTGAAACAGCACCTAAGCGCTTCATTCGCGAATTCCGCGAGTTAGACGTTAATGGGTACGAAGTTGGTCAGGAAGTCAAAGTCGATACGTTCGCTGCAGGCGACATTATTGATGTAACAGGTAAATCAAAAGGTAAAGGTTTCCAAGGTGTTATTAAAAGACACGGTTATTCAATGGGACCAATGAGCCACGGATCACGATTCCACAGAGCGGTAGGTTCTATCGGTTCAGTGGATGCACAACGTGTATTCAAAGGTAAAAAAATGCCAGGTCGTATGGGTGGCAAAACGGTTACAAGTCAAAATCTTGAAATCGTACGAGTTGACGCTGAGCGTAACTTAATACTCATAAAAGGTAACGTTCCAGGAGCACGCAAATCACTCATTCAATTGAGAAGTGCTATTAAAGGGAACTGACCACTAAAGAAAGGAGGAAATTGGAATGGCTAAAGTATCTGTATTAACTCAAACAGGTTCTTCAGTTGGCGACATCGAACTAAACGATGCGGTTTTCGGAATCGTGCCAAATGAAGCAGTGCTGTTTGAAGCATTGGTCCAACAACGCGCAACTTTGCGTCAAGGTAACCACAAAGTAAAAAACCGCTCAGAAGTTGCAGGCGGTGGACGTAAGCCATGGAATCAAAAAGGAACTGGTCGTGCACGTCAAGGATCAATTCGTTCACCACAATGGCGTGGAGGCGGAATCGTATTCGGACCAACACCTAGAAGCTATGCTTACAAACTACCTAAAAAGGTTCGCAGACTTGCACTTCTTTCAGCTCTTTCATCGAAAGTGCGTGAAGAGAACATTTTAGTTCTTGAAGGACTTGCATTCGATGCACCAAAGACTAAAAACTTCGTTCAAGTATTGAAAGACCTTTCAATCGAGAAGAAAGCTTTGATTGTTACAGCTGACCTTGATGAAACAGTGGCATTGTCCGCTCGTAACATCCCTGGAATTAGCGTAATCACTGCTAGTGGCGTCAACGTCCTAGACCTTGTTGCACACGAAAAGCTTGTCATTACAAAAGCCGCAGTAGAAAAACTAGAGGAGGTGCTTGGTTAATGGAAGCACGTGATATTCTAAAACGTCCGGTCATTACCGAGCGTTCTTCTGAACAAATGGAATTCAAAAAGTATACTTTTGAAGTTGATACTCGCGCAAACAAAACACACATCAAACAAGCTGTGGAAACTGTTTTCGGAGTGAAAGTAGAAAAAGTAAACGTTATGAATTACAAAGGAAAGTTCAAACGTATGGGTAAACACGCTGGTTACACTAACAAACGCCGTAAAGCGATTGTTACACTAACGGAAGACTCAAACGACATCGAGCTATTCGAACTGTAAGAAAAATAAGTACGTAATTATACGAAGGAGGGAACACAAATGGCGATTAAGAAATACAAACCTACCTCCAACGGACGTCGTAATATGACTTCTTCCGATTTCTCAGCAATTACAACGAACAAACCGGAAAAATCATTACTAGCTCCGATTAAACGGACAGGTGGACGTAACAATACAGGTAGGACTACTGTTCGTCATCAAGGTGGAGGCCATAAGCGTCAATACCGTGTCATCGATTTCCAACGAATGAAAGATGGCATTCCAGGACGCGTTGCTACGATCGAATACGATCCAAACCGTTCAGCGAACATTGCACTAATTAACTACGTAGATGGAGAGAAACGTTACATTCTCGCTCCAAAAGGTTTGGAAGTTGGAAACACGGTAATGTCAGGACCAGGCGTTGATATTAAGCCAGGTAACGCACTACCACTTGAAAACATTCCAATGGGATCTACAATCCATAACATCGAAATGAAACCAGGCAAGGGTGGCCAACTCGTTCGTTCTGCAGGTACATCTGCACAACTACTTGGACGTGAAGGTAAATATGTAATCATCCGTCTACAATCTGGTGAAGTACGTATGATTCTTGCAACTTGCCGTGCAACAATTGGACAAGTTGGTAACGAACAACACGAACTTATTAATATTGGTAAAGCAGGACGTTCACGTTGGATGGGTAAACGCCCAGCAGTACGTGGATCTGTAATGAACCCGAACGATCACCCACACGGTGGTGGTGAAGGTAAAACAGGAATTGGTATGCCATCACCACTTACACCATGGGGCAAACCAACACTTGGTTACAAAACTCGTAAAAAATCTAACGCATCCGACAAACTTATCGTTCGTCGTCGTAAAAAATAATGTGAATGCGCTGCGGTTCAATGAATGGACCGTAGTATATGCACGGAGGGAGGTTCCAACATGGGACGCAGCTTGAAAAAAGGACCTTTTGTTGACGATCATCTTTTAAACAAAGTTGAAGCACAAAAGAACTCCGAGAAAAAACAAGTAATTAGAACTTGGTCACGCCGTTCTACAATATTCCCGTCTTTCATCGGATTGACAATTGCTGTCTATGACGGACGAAAACACGTACCTGTCTACATGACTGAAGACATGGTTGGTCACAAATTAGGTGAATTCGCACCGACTCGCACATATAGAGGTCACGGTGGCGACGACAAGAAAACAAGACGTTAATTGAGAGGAGGTTATTCTGATGCAACAAGCAAAAGCTACTGCCCGCACAGTCCGTATTGCTCCTCGCAAAGTCCGTTTGGTCGTTGATCTTATCCGGGGCAAGAAAATCGGTGAAGCTGTCGCAATCCTACAACTAACGCCTAAAGCGGCATCTCCAGTTGTAGAAAAAGTACTAAAATCAGCGATAGCAAATGCTGAGCATAACTACGAAATGGGTATCGAAGACCTCATCGTAAGCGAAGTTTTCGTTGATGAAGGTCCAACAATGAAACGTTTCCGTCCACGTGCACAGGGACGTGCAAGTGCAATCAACAAGCGCACAAGCCACATCACTGTCGTGGTATCAGAAAAAAAGGAGGGATAATTCGTGGGTCAAAAAGTACATCCTAACGGTTTACGGGTCGGTATCATCCGCGACTGGGAGTCGAAATGGTACGCTGAAAAAGACTATGCAACTCTCTTGCATGAAGACTTGAAGATTCGTGAATACATCGACAAACGTCTAGTAGAAGCATCTGTTTCTAAAGTAGAAATTGAACGTGCTGCTAAACGTGTTAATATTACAATTCACACTGCTAAGCCAGGTATGGTAATCGGTAAAGGTGGTTCTGAAGTTGAAACACTTCGGAAACAACTAAACGACATTACAGGCAAGCGTGTACACATCAACATCATTGAAATCAAACGTGCAGATCTTGATGCGAAATTAGTAGCAGAAAGCATTGCTCGTCAACTAGAAGGCCGTGTTTCATTCCGCCGTGTACAAAAACAAGCGATTCAACGTACGATTCGTTCTGGTGCACTAGGTATTAAAACACAAGTTTCTGGACGTCTTGGCGGTGCCGACATCGCTCGTGCAGAACATTATAGTGAAGGTACTGTCCCTCTCCATACATTGCGTGCAGATATTGATTATGCACACGCTGAAGCAGACACAACGTTTGGTAAACTTGGCGTAAAAGTATGGATTTACCGAGGAGAAGTCCTTCCAGTGAGAAAGAAGAACTCTGAGGAAGGAGGCAACTAATATGTTAATGCCTAAACGCGTTAAATATCGTCGTGTATTCCGTGGTAAAATGCGCGGAACAACAAAAGGCGGAGCAACAGTACAATTCGGTGAATTTGGACTACAAGCAGTTGAACCTGCATGGATTACAAGCCGTCAGATTGAAGCAGCACGTATCGCAATGACACGTTACATGAAACGTGGCGGTAAAGTATGGATCAACATTTTCCCACACAAACCTTATACGAAAAAGCCTCTCGAAGTACGAATGGGTTCAGGTAAAGGTGCTGTAGAAGGCTGGGTAGCGGTTGTTAAACCTGGCAGAATTATGTTTGAAATCGCGGGTGTAGATGAAGTAGTCGCACGTGAAGCGTTTCGTCTTGCATCACACAAACTTCCTATTAAAAGCAAGTTTGTAAAACGTGAAGAAATTGGTGGTGAATCTAATGAAAGCTAAAGAAATCCGTGACTTGACAACTGCAGAGATTGAGCAACAAGTGAAATCACTGAAAGAAGAGCTTTTCAACCTTCGCTTCCAATTGGCGACAGGTCAATTAGAAAACACTGCACGCATCGGTCAAGTTCGTAAATCGATCGCGCGCATGAAAACTGTAATACGTCAAAGAGAAATCAGTGCAAATAACTGATGGAGGAGGTTGCAACCATGACTGAGCGTAACCAACGCAAAGTATACACAGGCCGTGTCGTATCTGACAAAATGGATAAGACAGTTACTGTAATGGTCGAAACATACAAAAAGCATACTTTATACGGCAAACGTGTAAAATATTCTAAAAAACTTAAGGCCCACGATGAACTAAATGACGCGAAAATCGGTGATGTAGTCCGCATTATGGAAACTCGTCCGTTATCAGCTACAAAGCGTTTTCGTCTTCTTGAAGTTGTCGAAAAAGCGGTCATTATCTAAATAAAGTTCGGAGTTAAAAATCCGGGAGGAGGTAGCCTCAATGATCCAACAGGAAAGTCGTATGAAAGTCGCTGACAATTCAGGCGCAAGAGAAGTTCTAACAATTAAAGTACTAGGCGGTACAGGCCGTAAAGTAGCAAATATCGGTGATGTAGTTGTCTGTACAGTGAAAAAAGCAACACCCGGTGGCGTTGTTAAGAAGGGCGAAATCGTCAAGGCTGTTATCGTCCGTACGAAAAGTGGAGTTCGTCGTAAAGATGGTTCATACATAACGTTTGATGAAAACGCATGTGTAATTATCCGTGACGATCAAAGCCCACGTGGTACACGTATTTTCGGACCAGTTGCTCGCGAACTTCGCGATAGCAATTTCATGAAAATTATTTCATTAGCTCCGGAAGTTCTTTAATTCACAAGACAATGCCAATCAAGGAGGTGCGACAGAATGCATGTTAAAAAAGGCGATAAAGTTATGGTCATCACAGGTAAAGATAAAGGTAAAACCGGTATGATCTTAGCAGCTTTTCCTAAAAAGGATCGTGTGCTTGTTGAAGGTGTAAACATCGTCAAAAAACATACGAAGCCTAACCAAGAAAATCCTCAAGGCGGGATCGTTAGTCAAGAGGCAGCTATCCATGTATCCAACGTTATGGTAGTAGATCCTAAAACAGGAGAACCAACTCGCGTAGGATACAAGATTGAAGATGGCAAAAAAGTTCGTGTTGCTAAAAAATCCGGAGAACTTTTGGATAAATAAGTAACGGATGAAAGGAGGTCCAATAGATGAGCCGTTTTAAAGAGAAGTTTAAAAATGAAGTGACTCCTGCTCTAATGAGCAAGTTTGAATATACATCGGTTATGCAAGTACCACAAGTGGATAAAATCGTAATCAACATGGGTGTTGGTGACGCAGTTCAAAACACGAAAGCACTAGATGCGGCAGTGGAAGATCTGACAATCATTTCTGGTCAAAAACCGGTCATCACAAAAGCGAAGAAGTCAATCGCAGGATTCCGTCTCCGTGAGGGGATGCCTATCGGAACAAAAGTTACATTACGCGGTGAGCGTATGTACGAATTCCTAGATAAGCTAATCTCGGTTTCACTACCTCGTGTACGTGACTTCCGCGGAGTTTCAAAGAAAGCATTCGACGGTCGCGGGAACTATACGCTAGGCGTAAAAGAACAACTTATTTTCCCGGAAATCGACTACGACAAAGTTTCTAAAATACGCGGTATGGATATCGTCATCGTTACGACTGCAAACTCCGATGAAGAAGCACGAGAGTTATTAACGCAGTTCGGCATGCCGTTCCAAAAGTAAATAAGAGGGAGGCGAAAACGTGGCTAAAAAATCAATGATCGCAAAACAAAAACGTACGCCAAAGCATAGTGTTCAGGCGTATACACGATGTGAGCGATGTGGTCGTCCACATTCTGTATATCGTAAGTTCAAGCTTTGCCGTATTTGTTTCCGCGAATTGGCATACAAAGGACAAATTCCAGGCGTTAAAAAAGCAAGCTGGTAATCCCCTAAATATGGGAAGGAGGTAAATGCAATGACAATGAGTGATCCGATCGCAGATATGCTTACTCGCATCCGTAACGCGAACATGGTTCGCCACGAGAAGCTTGAAGTACCTGCTTCAAACATGAAAAAAGAAATTGCTGAAATCTTGAAACGTGAAGGTTTCGTACGCGATGTTGAATATGTCAAAGATAGCAAACAAGGTATCATCCGCATATTCCTTAAATATGGTCAAAACAACGAGCGTGTCATCACAGGTCTTAAACGTATTTCTAAACCTGGTCTTCGTGTTTACGCAGCAACAAACGAAGTTCCTAAAGTTTTGAATGGCCTTGGTATCGCCCTCGTTTCCACATCACAAGGTGTCCTTACTGACAAGGATGCACGTGCTAAACAAGTAGGCGGAGAAGTCGTAGCTTACGTTTGGTAATACGCAACAATTGAATGGAGGTGCAACTGAATGTCCCGTATTGGAAAAAAGCCAATTGAAGTTCCTGAACAAGTGACTGTTACAATTGCAGAAGGCAATACAGTTACTGTAAAAGGACCTAAAGGCGAACTTAAAAACACATTTAATACAGAAATTAAAATCGAAAAAGAAGACAACGTGATCACTTTGATCCGTCCTTCTGAATCGAAGGAACACCGTTCTATTCATGGAACGACACGTTCACTTCTCGATAATATGGTGACGGGCGTTTCGAAAGGTTTCGAAAAGTCACTTGAACTTGTAGGGGTAGGTTACCGTGCACAACTTCAAGGACAAAAACTCGTACTTAACGTCGGTTATTCTCACCCAGTTGAGTTTACGCCAGAAGAAGGAATTCAAATTGAAGTTCCTGCAAACACGAAAATTACTATTCGCGGTATTGATAAAGAGCGCGTAGGTGCTCTTGCATCAAACATCCGTCAAGTGCGTCCACCAGAGCCTTATAAAGGCAAAGGGATTCGCTACGTAGGCGAAGTAGTACGTCGTAAAGAAGGTAAAACAGGTAAATAATGCCGCATAAAGGCATTTGGAAGGAGTGACCACGATGATTACAAAAAAGGATAAAAACGTTACTCGTAAGAAGCGTCATGAACGCGTACGTACGAAAATCAGTGGAACTGCAGCACGTCCACGCCTAAACGTTTTCCGTTCAAATAAGCATATTTATGCTCAATTGATTGATGATATAAACGCAGTAACGATTGCTAGTGCTTCAACAATGGACACTGGATTCGAAACTGATTCTAAAGCAAACGCTGAAGCTGCTGCAAAAGTCGGCGAGTTAATCGCGAAAAAAGCTGCTGAGAAGGATGTCAAGACGGTTGTATTCGACCGTGGCGGTTACCTATTTCACGGCCGTGTGAAGGCTCTTGCGGACGCAGCTCGTGAAAATGGTCTAGAATTTTAAATTAAGAAGGAGGGACACATTTCATGCGTCGTAATGATCAGAATAAAAGTGAATTCGAAGAACGCGTAGTTACGATTAACCGCGTTGCGAAAGTTGTAAAAGGTGGACGTCGTTTCCGCTTTACTGCTCTCGTCGTAGTCGGAGACAAAAATGGCCGTGTAGGTTTCGGTACAGGTAAAGCACAAGAAGTTCCGGACGCGATTCGTAAAGCTATTGAAGATGCTAAAAAGAACTTGGTTGTTGTACCAATGGTCAAAGGCACTACTCCTCACGAAGTGCTTGGTCGTTTTGGTGCAGGTCAAGTCCTTATTAAGCCTGCTGCTCCAGGTACTGGAGTTATCGCTGGTGGACCAGTTCGTGCGGTACTCGAACTAGCGGGTATCACAGATATCCTTTCAAAATCTCTTGGATCAAGTACACCTATCAACATGGTTCGTGCAACTGTCGAAGGATTGAAAAACTTGAAACGCGCTGAAGATGTAGCAAAACTACGTGGTAAAACAGTAAAAGAACTTCTAGGTTAAGGGGGGAAACACTATGACAAGTAAACTTGAAATCACCCTTACAAAAAGCGTAATCGGTTCTAAACCGGCACAACGCAAAACGGTTCAAGCATTAGGATTACGCAAACTCAATCAGACGGTTGAACATGAGGACAATGTTGCAATTCGCGGCATGGTCAACACAGTTAGCCACTTGGTTACAGTTACAGAACAATAATCTCGAATTTGTTGAATAAGGAGGTGCCAAAGAGATGAAATTACACGAAATGAAACCAGCTGAAGGTTCACGTAAAAAACGCAAACGTGTTGGACGCGGAATCGGTTCAGGTCACGGTAAAACTTCTGGTAGAGGTCATGACGGTCAAAATGCGCGTTCGGGTGGAGGCGTACGTCTTGGTTTCGAAGGTGGTCAAATCCCACTTTTCCAACGTTTACCTAAACGTGGATTCACGAACATTAACCGTAAGGATTATGCAGTTGTAAACCTTGATAAACTTAACGTTTTCGAAGAAGGCACAGAAGTAACACCGGAATTGCTACTTGAGCTAGGCGTTGTAAGCAATGCTAAATCAGGTATTAAAATTCTTGGGGACGGAACGCTAACTAAGAAACTTAATGTTAAAGCTAACAAATTTTCTGCATCCGCAAAGGAAGCTATCGAAAAAGCGGGCGGGCAAACTGAGGTGGTTTAATGTTTCAAACGCTCTCCAGTTTTATGCGCGTTCGAGATATAAGAACCAAGATCCTTTACACTTTGCTTTTGCTTATCGTTTTCAGACTTGGAACGTTTATTACAGTTCCGGGCGTCGATGCATCTGCGTTTAATACTGAATCAAACAGCCTAATCGGCTTTATGAATATGTTTGGTGGAGGCGCCCTTGCTAACTTTTCGATTTTAGCAATGGGTATCATGCCTTACATCACAGCTTCAATCATCGTGCAATTATTGCAGATGGATGTAGTACCGAAATTTTCTGAGTGGGCAAAGCAAGGTGATGTCGGTAGACGGAAACTTGCACAGTTCACAAGGTATTTCACAATCGTTCTTGCTTTTATTCAAGCGATGGCCATGTCATTTGGTTTTAACCGGATGTTTGATGGACAGCTAATAGTAGCAGAAGGCATTTCGACATATGTAGTTATTGCAATTGTACTAACTGCGGGAACAGCATTTCTTTTGTGGCTCGGTGAAAAGATTACAGAAAAGGGTGTTGGAAATGGTATTTCCATCATTATCTTTGCTGGTATCGTTGCCGGGATCCCAACTGCGGTGAACCAATATTACGCAACACAAATCCAAGATGCAGGGGACGCTTTGTTTATTAAACTTGCGATTTCCGTTTTGCTATTACTTGCGATTATTGCAGTAACTGTTGGCGTCATCTATGTACAAGAAGCTTTGCGTAAAATTCCGATTCAATATGCGAAACGTGTCTCGGGACGTGGACAAACGAATGCTAGTCAACAAACTCACCTACCATTGAAACTTAATGCTGCGGGAGTTATTCCAGTAATCTTTGCCGCTGCGTTCTTTATGACACCACAATCAATCGTTACATTTTTCGGCCAGAACAGTGTAACAAGTACAATTCAAAATATCTTTGACTATACAAATCCACTCGGAATGACTTTGTATGTAGCACTGATTATTGCATTCACTTATTTCTACGCGTTCATTCAGGTTAACCCTGAGAATGTTGCCGAGAACTTGAAAAAGCAAGGCGCATACATACCGGGAATCCGTCCGGGTCTGAACACTCAAAGTTATTTAACGAGTACTTTGTATCGATTGACGTTTGTCGGATCAATATTTCTAGCAACTGTTTCAATCATGCCGATGCTTTTCATCAAATTCGCTAATTTACCCGAATCAGCGCAAATTGGTGGAACAAGTTTAATCATCGTCGTCGGGGTTGCCCTTGAAACGATGAAGCAACTTGAATCACAACTTGTGAAAAGGCATTACAAAGGCTTTATGAAATAAGTTCTTCAGGGATTCATCTTCCTGAAAAACGAATATGAAGGTGGTGGGCAATACGTATGAATATCGTATTAATGGGTTTGCCTGGTGCTGGTAAAGGCACACAAGCAGACAAAATTGTCGAAAAGTACGGAACACCTCATATTTCTACAGGCGATATGTTCCGTGCTGCAATTTCTGAAGGTACGGAACTTGGAGTCAAAGCAAAATCTTACATGGATCAAGGAGCTCTTGTTCCCGATGAAGTAACAATCGGTATCGTTCGTGAACGATTGAGTAAACCGGATTGTGAAAAAGGTTTCTTGCTTGATGGTTTCCCGCGTACTGTTCCACAGGCAGAAGCACTTGATGGACTTTTGTCAGATTTGGGGCGCAGTATTGAATATGTTCTTAATGTTGAAGTAGAGAAGGACGAACTTGTCGCACGCTTGACAGGTCGCCGAATCTGCAAAGAATGTGGAACGTCTTATCATCTTCAATTCAACCCGTCAAAGGTTGAAGGAAAGTGCGATAAAGACGGCGGAGAACTTTATCAACGTGCAGATGACAATCCAGAGACTGTAATAAATCGACTGGAAGTAAATATGACTCAAACAGCACCACTTCTTTCGTATTACGACGGAAAAGGTGTGTTGACAAATATCGATGGGCAACAAGACATCGACAAAGTCTTCGTAGATCTTGACGCAATTCTACAAAAGAATAATTAATAAACTTTCCTAGTCCTTCGTAATTGTATATCTTATAGGTCTACATGGAGACACTACTTGGAAAGTGCGTTACACCGAGTAACAAAAGCATATGGTGCCCGGTATAAGAACTGCTTAGGAGTTCTGTAAGGCGTAAAAAGTTCGAATAGAACTATAAAAACGTAACTAGGAACTCATCCACGGCAATCTGGACGGTCGTGTCCATTACGATACGATTTCCACAACAGATCGTCGAAGGACTGGTTTGAGGGAAAACGAAGTGTGGCTGACGTCTTTCGAACATCACTCTTGCAATCAGACATATGTTGGAGGAAGCCTTCAAGGCGACTGATGCCGATTGATGGTGAGAACCTTTATTGATATATAGAAGGGAGACAGGATTGATGGCGAAAGACGATGTAATCGAAGTTGAAGGAACCGTGGTCGAAACGTTACCAAACGCGATGTTCAAAGTGGAGCTGGAAAACGGCCATACGATTCTTGCGCATGTATCAGGCAAAATTCGTATGCACTTTATCCGCATCCTCCCTGGCGACAAAGTGACAATGGAACTTTCGCCTTATGATTTGACACGCGGACGTATCACTTACCGTTTCAAATAAACTTTTGTACTCCGGAATATGAAGGAGGTTGTGTAAGATGAAAGTTAGGGCATCTGTAAAGCCGATCTGTGAAAAATGTAAAGTTATTCGCAGAAGAGGCCGAGTAATGGTAATCTGTGAAAATCCAAAACACAAACAAAGACAAGGCTAATTTAGAAGGAGGTGCACAATCTATATGGCACGTATTGCTGGTGTAGACATTCCGCGCGATAAGCGCATTGTAATTTCATTGACTTACATTTATGGAATTGGTAAAACAACTGCACAAAAAGTATTGCAAGAATCAGGTGTTTCAGAAGAAACACGTGTACGCGATCTTACTGATGCAGAACTAGATAAAATCCGTGAACAAATGGACGGACTTAAAGTTGAAGGTGACCTTCGTCGCGAAACTTCACTTGACATCAAACGCTTGATGGAAATCGGAAGTTTCCGTGGTATCCGTCACCGTCGTGGATTGCCTGTTCGTGGGCAAAACACTAAGAACAACGCCCGTACTCGTAAAGGTGCAAAACGCACTGTTGCTAACAAGAATAAATAATAGGTAAAGGAGGTATCTTCTTAACATGGCAAAGAAACAAGTAACTCGTAAACGTCGTGTGAAAAAGAATATCGAAGCTGGTATTGCACACATTCGATCGACGTTCAACAATACGATTGTCACAATTACTGATATGCACGGGAATGCCCTGTCATGGTCAAGTGCTGGTGCACTAGGCTTCAGAGGTTCACGTAAATCAACTCCATTCGCTGCACAAATGGCTGCTGAAACAGCTGCGAAAGCTGCAATGGAGCACGGCCTAAAAACGTTAGAAGTTACAGTTAAAGGTCCAGGAGCTGGACGTGAAGCTGCAATTCGTTCTCTACAAGCTGCAGGTCTTGAAGTTACTGCAATCAGAGACGTAACACCGGTTCCTCATAACGGATGCCGCCCACCAAAACGTCGTCGTGTATAATGGCCTGTACTCCATTTGATTGAGAAACACAATTATTGTCAAAAATGAATTGTGGGATTGCTTTTTGCACTAAGAAAAGTTGATTTCAATATGGAACGGTCGATACATTAGATGTTTTGAAGGAGGGTAAACGAATGATCGAAATTGAGAAACCAAAAATTGAAGCAGTTAAGATCAGCGAAGATTCTAAGTTTGGCAAGTTTATAATTGAGCCACTAGAGCGCGGGTATGGAAATACATTAGGTAATTCCTTGCGTCGCATCCTTCTTTCTTCATTGCCGGGAGCGGCTGTAACGTCAATTCAAATTGACGGTGTACTTCACGAATTTTCAACTGTTGAAGGTGTCGTTGAAGACGTCGCATCAATCGTTTTGAACGTGAAAAAGCTAGCTCTTAAAATTTATTCAGATGAAGAAAAAGTTATAGAGATAGATGTGAAAGGTGAAGGAATTGTTACTGCTGCGGATATTACGCATGACAGTGATGTAGAAGTTCTGAATCCTGAACAACATATCGCAACTCTTGGGAAAAACGGACATTTACGCATGCGTATGTATGCTGTACGTGGTCGTGGTTATGCTCCTTCTGATATGAACAAAAGAGAAGATCTTGCAATTGGTGTAATTCCAATTGACTCGGTGTATACACCAGTCTCGCGGGTTAACTTTCAAGTGGAAAATACTCGAGTTGGTCAAATGGCAAACTTCGACAAACTAACACTTGATGTTTGGACAGATGGAAGTATTGGTCCTAAAGAAGCTGTTTCACTCGGGGCGAAAATTCTAACTGAGCATTTAAATATATTTGTTGGCATGACAGACGAGGCACAAACTGCAGAAATCATGGTAGAAAAAGAGGAAGATCAGATAGAGAAAGTTCTAGAGATGACGATTGAAGAACTTGACCTTTCCGTGAGATCTTATAACTGCCTGAAACGTGCAGGAATTAATACCGTTCTCGAACTTGCAAACAAGTCTGAAGACGAAATGATGAAAGTACGAAATCTAGGTCGTAAATCACTTGAAGAAGTGAAAGCGAAGCTAGTGGATCTCAATCTCGAGTTACGAACAGAGGATTGAGTAACCTTATAGTTTGAAGGAGGGAAACTTTTATGGGATACAGAAAACTTGGACGTACAAGTTCACAACGTAAAGCAATGCTTCGCGACCTGACAACTGATCTAATCGTACACGAGCGTATTCAAACAACAGAAGCCCGCGCAAAAGAATTGCGTTCGGTTGTTGAAAAAATGATTACACTTGGAAAACGTGGAGATTTGCATGCACGTCGTCAAGCTGCACAATACATTCGACGTGAACTCGTTACAACAACAAATGACGATGGCGAGGAAAGAGAAATCTTTGCAATCCAAAAGTTGTTTGATGATGTTGCTCCGCGTTACGCAGAGCGTCAAGGTGGATACACGCGCATCATGAAAATGGGACCTCGCCGCGGTGACGGTGCACCTGTCGTCGTAATCGAACTCGTTTAATTTTATTGTTAAAAGGGGTGCCGAAGTTGCACCCCTTTTGTACTATGATTTATATGACAAATTTAAAAGCTGAGTGTTATGATCGTCGATTAATTCGTCTGGTCTAGCTCTACGCACCTCATCCGCGGTACCGGATTGAGCACCCGGCACTAGTAATAGATGTGAGCGCATTTCTTCGGATGAGGTGCGCGCTTTTTTTTACCCAAAATGAGGGTTCTTTGCATTATGTTGAGAACCCTCATTTGTATACATAAAATGCAGTAATCCAGAGGTGACGGCAATGAAAGAAATATTATCGATGGAAAATATAACGTATTCGTATCCATCTGAAGACGAGAACACGAGAACGGCGGTTGAAGGGGTCTCATTCGCCGTAAATGACGGTGAATGGATTGCGATTGTTGGGCATAATGGATCTGGTAAATCGACTCTCGCTAAGTTGATGATAGGACTTATATTCCCCGATGCTGGCGATGTACATGTTTTTACGGAAAAACTAACAGCCGAGAGCATATGGGATACCCGTTCGAAGATGGGTATTGTATTTCAAAATCCGGATAACCAGTTTGTCGGTTCTACGGTCCAAGATGATGTCGCATTTGCGCTCGAAAACAATGGGGTTCCTTTTGAAGAAATGGTAACCCGTGTTCACGAGTCGCTTGCCCAAGTGAATATGGCAGAATTCCTCAATCATGAGCCGCATCATCTTTCTGGTGGTCAAAAACAACGGGTCGCAATAGCCGGGGCGCTTGCCATGAAACCGAATTTGCTAATTATGGACGAGGCCACTTCAATGCTTGATCCGCAAGGGCGAGATGAAGTGATCCAAATCGTTCAGGAATTACAAAAAAAAACAGGCCTTACAGTCGTTTCAATTACACATGATCTTGAAGAGGCATTGCTCGCAGACCGAATTATTGTGATGAATAAAGGGCAGATTTTCACAACGGGAACGCCCAAACAACTATTTACTAACGGTAAGGAACTTGAGGAAATCGGATTGGATTTACCGTTCGCTATGAAAGTATCCGACCTGTTGCGTAAATTGGGAATTGAGCTTCAAGGGGAACATATGACAGAAGAAGAGTTGGTGAATGAATTATGGACATCTCACTTCAGCAAGTAGGTTATTTATACGGTAAAGATTCCCCCTTTGAAAAAAGGGCATTGCAAGGAGTGGATGCCACAATACATTCAGGCTCATATACGGCAATTATTGGGCATACAGGTTCGGGCAAGTCGACGTTGCTCATGCATCTAAACGGCTTGCTAAAACCTTCTGAAGGTGTCGTTAAAATTGGTGACCGGACAATTACTGCTGGGACAAAGGCAAAAGGATTGAAAGAAATTCGCCGACATGTGGGGATTGTTTTTCAGTTTCCAGAGCATCAGCTTTTTGAGGAGACGGTCGTCAAAGATATTATGTTTGGGCCGATGAATTTTGGGGTCGATGAAGCGGAAGCCAAAAGACGAGCATATGAACTAATCACTCTCCTAGGACTACCTGAAGATGTTGCAGAAAAATCCCCTTTTGACTTATCGGGGGGGCAGATGCGACGAGTTGCAATTGCCGGTGTTCTCGCATTCAAACCGTCTGTCCTTGTGCTGGATGAACCGACGGCGGGGCTTGATCCGCGAGGGCGTAAAGAAATTATGGAGTTATTTAATATACTTCACAAACAAGAAAGTTTAACGACAATTTTAGTCACACATAGCATGGAAGATGCAGCGCGTTATGCAGATAATATTCTTGTCATGCATGATGGAACTTCGGTGATGAGCGGTACACCAGAAGAAGTTTTCAGTGATGACTTGAAGCTTGCTACATACAGGCTTGGTTTACCTCGTTCGGTAAAGTTTCAACGCAAGTTTGAACAATTGATTGGACGAAGTTTACCGATCTTGGCATTGACTGAAGAAAAACTTGCAGAAGCAATTGCGGAAGCGATTGGGGAAGTAGGTGACCGTTAATGTTGGAAAAGATGATTTTTGGTCGCTTTATCCCAGGAACGTCGTTTATTCATAAGCTGGATCCTCGTTCCAAGTTGTCATTTGTATTCCTGTTTATTATTGCCGTTTTTATTGCGAATAATGGGTGGACATACGGGCTGTTAGTAGCGTTTACGTTACTCGTTATATTTGTTTCGAGAATCCGTTTGTATTTTCTTCTTAATGGGCTGAAACCGATTTTGATCCTCATTATATTTACGTTGCTTATGCATATTTTCTTTACGAAAGAAGGGGCTCTTTTAGTCGATTGGAAATTCATTAAGATTTACGAGGAAGGTTTGCGGCAAGGGATATTCATTTCGACTCGCTTTCTTATTCTCGTGTTAATGACATCGATTCTTACGCTTACGACATCTCCGATTTCAATTACGGACGGTATGGAGGATCTTTTGAATCCGTTCAAACGATTTAAATTACCCGTCCATGAACTGGCCTTGATGATGTCAATTTCTCTTCGTTTCATCCCCACTCTTATGGACGAAACCGATAAGATTTTGAAAGCACAATTGGCACGTGGATCGGATATCAGTACGGGTTCGATGAAGCAGCGAGTGCGTGCAGTCATTCCACTGCTCGTACCTTTGTTTGTCAGTGCATTCAAACGCGCTGAGGATTTGGCGGTCGCTATGGAGGTCCGTGGCTACCGTGGAGGCGAAGGAAGAACCCGGTATCGGAAGTTGGCATGGGGCTTTCGTGACAACGTTGCAATGATCATACTTGGCGTTTTAGTTATTGGCCTCTATTTCTTAAGAGGTTAGGAGGATTTCGATGAATCGCGTAAAAGCAGTTGTTTCTTATGACGGTACAAATTTCGCGGGTTATCAATCACAACCGGGTATGCGAACCGTTCAGTCTGAAATCGATAAAGCATTAGTAAAGATCCACAAAAACAAACAAGCACACTCCGTAGCAAGCGGTAGGACAGATGCGGGTGTGCATGCGAATGGTCAAGTTATTCACTTCGATACGGCACTCTCACTGCCGCCTGATAAATGGCAAATGGCACTAAATGTACTCCTTCCAACGGATATTCGGATTGTTGGTGCGGAGTATGTGGACGAAAGTTTTCATGCCCGTTACTCTGCTACGGGTAAAACGTATATTTACAAATGGTCGTTCAGTGAGGTTCACTCTCCTTTTGAACGAAACTATTCGGTTCATCTCGAAAACTGGAAATTGGATGTTAAGAAAATGCAAGAAGCGGCTGTCTACTTAATCGGAACGCATGACTTCACAAGTTTTTGTTCATCGAAAACCGCAACGAGTAATAAAGTGCGTACGGTGAACGTGTTAACCGTTGAAGAACAAGGCGATTTGCTCATTATGACAATCGAAGGCAATGGTTTTTTGTATAACATGGTACGCACGATTGCAGGTATGTTACTGGCGGTTGGCAAGGGATGGGATTCCCCGTCTGATGTGAAACGAATACTTGAATTAAAAGACCGTACAGCAGCAGGGAAAACCGCGCCAGCACACGGTTTATACTTGAACAACGTGACGTATGATAACTAAAGCAACTTCACCACGTGTATATTGACAGATATGCTTGACTTAATGTGAAATCCGTTATATGATGAATAATGGTAATTCTAAAACCCCACAAACAAGCCCCGGAAGGTTATTTGTGTTTAGGGATAGAGAAAATGAAACAGACATTGTATTTATTTAGGAGGACAAAAACATGCGTACAACATTCATGGCTAAAGGTCACGAAGTAGAGCGTAAATGGCTCGTTGTCGACGCTGAAGGACAGACGCTCGGTCGTCTTGCTTCTGAAGTGGCACAGCTTTTGCGTGGTAAACATAAACCGACTTTCACACCAAACGTTGACACAGGTGATCACGTAATCATCATCAACGCTGAGAAAATCGAACTAACAGGTAACAAATTGAAAGACAAAATTTATTACCGTCACTCAGGTTACACGGGTAATATGAAACAACGTACGGCTCTTGAAATGCGTACAAATTACCCAACAAAAATGCTTGAACTTGCGATTAAAGGAATGCTTCCAAAAGGTCCTCTAGGTCGTCAAACATTCAAGAAACTAAACGTATACGCTGGACCGGATCATCCGCATACAGCACAAAAACCGGAAGTATTCGAACTTCGCGGATAATTAAGAGGAGGAAACACCTTTGGCACAAGTACAATATCTCGGCACTGGCCGTCGTAAAAGTTCAGTAGCTCGCGTACGTCTAGTTCCTGGTGATGGACAAATCATCATCAACAACCGTGACGTAGAAGACTACGTACCATTTGAAACATTGCGTGAAGTTATTAAGCAACCACTTGTTACTACAGAAACTCTAGGAAGCTACGATATCCTTGTAAACGTCCACGGTGGCGGATACACAGGACAAGCAGGCGCAATTCGCCACGGCGTTGCACGTGCACTATTAAACGTAGACCCTGATTTCCGTGCAGCACTTAAATCAGCAGGATTCTTAACACGTGATTCACGCATGAAAGAACGTAAAAAATACGGTCTTAAAGGCGCACGTCGTGCACCACAATTCTCAAAACGTTAATATCATTTATTACAGCCCTTTCTCGACATTGTCGGGGGAGGGTTTTTTATTATGAAAAGTAAGATAAAAGAACGCTGTCATAATGTTAGGGTTGTCTAATTGTCTCTAGAGACCTTTTTCTTTGAATACAAAACGAAATGAAGTCCACACTACGGCTGACTATATATTTTATAGTGAGGAGCAGTGAAAACGTGTCAATTAAGGAATTGATGGATTTCAACTTTTGGGAAATGATTATCCGAACAACGTTGGCTTTTGCAGCACTTCTAATACTAGCGAGGATTCTGGGAAAGAAACAATTGAGTCAGTTAACCTTTTTCCACTATATAACGGGTATAGCGTTTGGCTCGATTGCGGCAGAAATGGCGGGACAAACAGACGTCCCTTTTGTAGATGGGTTAATCGCTTTAATTTGGTGGGCTGTCCTAACGCTATTGATGAGTTATCTGTCACTAAAATCTGCTAAATTCCGAGTCATTGTTGATGATGAGCCGTCAATTATAATAAAAGACGGGGTTATTATGGAAAAGGCCATGAAAAAAATGCGTTTACATGTGGATGATTTGTTGATGTTGCTAAGGGAGCAGTCAATCTTCTCGATTCAAGACGTCCATTATGCAGTAATGGAAACGAACGGCGAACTAAGTGTCATGAAAAAAACTGCGCAACAAGGAGCTACGAAGCAAGATGTGCAGGCGCCTGTGACATTGCCAAAGTATATGCCTTCCGAAGTTATTTCTGATGGCAAGTTTGTACAGAAAAACTTAGTAGAACTAAAGATAACAGAAGAATGGGTCTTGAAGAAGTTACGGAAAAAAGGAATTGATTCCGTTGAGAAGGTGTTTTACGCACAAATCCAAACGGATGGTTCGTTGTTTACAGATTTGAAAAAAGAGGACAGTTGATTTTCTAT
Organism: Sporosarcina sp. G11-34; assembly: GCF_026931025.1. NCBI lineage: Bacteria > Bacillati > Bacillota > Bacilli > Caryophanales > Caryophanaceae > Sporosarcina > Sporosarcina sp. G11-34. The sequence goes on from NZ_JAHNZW010000007.1 coordinate 248,505, forward strand.
TTCATGAGAAATTCGGTATGATAAATGCATAATGAAACGAGGGGGATTTATCATGAAAGAAATTACAACGACAGAAGTTCAAGAATTACTAAATAAGGGTGAACAGCTCAATTTGGTGGATGTTCGGGAAGCCGATGAAGTGGCGGAAGGGATTATTCCCGGTGCGATTCACATCCCTCTCGGTGACGTAGCGGCGCGTATTAGCGAGTTCGACAAGTCGAAAGCCTATGTTGTCATCTGTCGATCAGGTGGCCGTAGTGGGCGCGCAACAGAGTTCCTAACGGAAGAAGGGTATGACGCTACGAATATGGTAGGCGGAATGCTTGAGTGGGAAGGTCAAACTGAATAATAAAGTGTGAAAAGGAGCCCTGGATGGTTCCTTTTTTTATTTCAGCATGGATTTCACCAACGCTTCCCGACATAAATTCCTTAGCATTTGCGTATAGTTAAGGAAAAAGGCGGTGTCAGTATGAGGCGATGGATAATCATTGGAATTATATTTGCTTGTTCACTTGGAGTCGTCCTTTATGGTGCAAAAGCGTCAGAAAAGAAGTTTTTTATGCCTGCTGAGCTGGGGGGAGTCAAGATCGTTATTGATCCTGGACATGGTGGACTGGACGGAGGGGCTTCTTCGGGTGAAATTGTAGAACGTGACATTACCCTGAGTATTGGGCATAAGTTGGCAAAACGTCTTGAAAAGAAAGGTGCGACGGTTATTATGACGCGCGAGAAAGAAGGCGATGCACTCGCAGAACATGCACCGGCAGATAAGTTTGGTTCAACTCGTTCCCGAAAACTAGCCGATTTGAAACTGCGTGAAAGTATCGCAATCAATGAAAATCCGGATGTCTTTATTAGTGTGCATGTGAATTCAATACCCGAGGAAAGATGGCGTGGCGCACAAGTTTTTTATCACGAAGGCGGTCATCCGAACGGTGAATTTTTGGCAAAGGCCATTCAACAGTCTTTTATAGACACGTTACAAAATACGGAACGTGAAGCGATGGCGATAAGCGGCGTATATCTACTGAAGAAAGCACCAATGCCATCTGTCCTCGTTGAGACAGGTTTCTTGTCAAACGACGAAGAGCGCGCCCTTCTAACGGACTCGAAATACCAAGACAAACTGGCCGATGCAATTATGGATGGAATTATTGCATTTATGGAAGCGGAGGAGAAGTGAGAGCGTGTATAACCGATAGTCGTTATGCACTATGGTATACTTGGAGGGTAAACGACTAATCCTCCAAGGGGTGTTTAATTTGATAAATGAACAAACAGTTCGAGAGTTGGTAGGCCAGCTGAAAGACCCGTTTCTACATAAAACGCTTGCTGAAACAAATGGTATTTCAGAAGTTTCAATTAGGGAAGAGAAGAATCACGTAAGCGTTAAACTAGCGCTTGCCAAAATCAACACAGCAGAACAGCTACCGTTCCAAATGAAAGTTGTTGAAATTATAAAAGGTGCGGGCGCAGATTCGGTTGGGATTCGCTTTGAAGAATTACCAAAAGAAGTGCTTGAACAGTTCCGTGGCGATGTGACTGCATCAGAAGCTCAAGATCTTTTATCACCGATGAGCAATGTTGAATTTATTTCGATTGCATCGGGTAAAGGCGGCGTCGGTAAGTCGACGGTATCGGTTAACCTTGCTGTTGCGCTTGCTCGTCTTGGAAAGAAAGTCGGCTTAATCGATGCCGATATTTATGGTTTTAGTGTACCGGATATGATGGGTGTTACAGCTTTACCTGTCGTTAAAGAAAATCGAATTATTCCAGTGGAACGTTTCGGCGTAAAAGTAATTTCGATGGGCTTTTTCGTTGAAGACAATGCGCCTGTTGTATGGCGTGGTCCGATGCTTGGAAAAGCGCTAGATCAATTTTTCCGTGATGTCGAGTGGGGAGATCTTGATTACTTACTTCTTGACTTGCCACCGGGCACAGGGGACATCGCGCTTGATATTCACCAGATGATTCCTACTTCGAAAGAAATTATTGTAACGACTCCGCATCCTACAGCTGCATTCGTTGCTGCACGTGCGGGAGCAATGGCATTGCAAACAGAACATGCATTGCTTGGCGTTATTGAAAATATGTCTTGGTTCGAATCAAAACATTCAAGCGAACGTGAATTTGTATTCGGTCAAGGTGGCGGTGTCCGACTTGCCGAGGAACTTCGCACGGACTTGCTTGGTCAAATTCCACTTGGACAACCGGATTGGAATGAAGAGGACTTTGCGCCATCTGTTTACGCAGAGGATCATCCAATTGGACAAATTTACACGGATATTGCAAAAAACATTTCCAAAAAATTAAAAAAATAAGCGTGAAGTAAAAGCGAAGGAGGCTATTTGCCCCCTCCGTTTTTATTTTCTTCAGGTTTTTTTTCTTCTTTTTTACCACCAGATGAACTATCTTTTTCCGAAGCTTTATCCGCCGCCATAATGAGTTCTTGCCACTTTATTTGAAGTAATGGGCTATTAATCGTTTCTTCGACAACCTTTTCGAGATGTTCTTTCATATTTGCGGATTGCATCACGGTTTCCAATTGTTTTTGCATATCGGGTTGTCCAAAGAACTCCTCCATTTCTTTTTGGAACGAAGCATCATTCATCAGCTCTTTCATCACGTCTTGTTGTTGTCCTTTCATACTTTTAGCGATTGTTTCAGTGAACTTTGGATCTTCAAACGTCTTCTTCCAAAACTTCTCACCTTTTTCGGAGAGTAATGTTTCTTCAATCGATTTCTTTACTTCGGGATGTTCCAAAACGATAAGTTCACGAAATTCTGGGTCAGCAAGTGTTTGACGAAGCGCTTTTTTGCCGTCTTCTGTTTGTAATGCATCGGTCATCATTTTTTTCATTTCATCGTAGGACGGTTGGGTCTGTTGTGCGCTACAACCAACGAGTAGAAAGACAATAACAACGAGTTGAATAAGTTTATTTTTCACGGGATTCCATTCCCTTCGAGTAGCATTTTCATTTATTGTTCACATAATGGCGTATTATATGCATGAACCGATGAAAGGAAATAGATTTTCCAAGAAAATGTTGTTACACTATTGGGAGCAATGAAAAATGGAGGATTACAGTCGTGACCATACGAAATTGGGTTAAGTTCTTTTTTAATGGATTACTAATTGGAGGATTCGTTACAGCGGTTTTAGGATTAATTGTTCGCTGGGAATTCTTTTCAGAATATTTAGCAGCAGGAGAAATAGGGCAATTTACTTTAGCGCTTCTATGGATGGTTTTTCTTGGATTTACGATGAGTGTCGTTGCACAAATGGGCTTCTTTGCCTATTTGACGGTTCACCAATTTGGCGTCAACATGTTTAAATCACTGACGTTGTGGAATTGGGTACAACTTCTCATTATCGCAATTGTGTTATTCGATCTTATCTTTTTCAGGTTCCGTCTGACATCGGGGGAGACAGGGCGAACGCTCTTGTACTTAGGGCTTCTTGCGGCACTTGTACTTACGGCGTCTGTCACTGCTTATTTCAAAGCAAAATGGACGAAAAAACATACACTAATTTCGGCATTATTTTTCATGATTGTCATTACAACGCTTGAATGGTTACCAGCACTTATGGTGCGCTCAGGTAATATTGACACATGGGTAACGATTCTTTTATTCCCACTACTTGCGGTGAATGCGTATCAGTTATTGGCACTTCCAAAATACAATACAATGTCAGACAAAGACAAAGCCAGACTTGACGAACGTAAAAAAGCCCGCAGAAAAGCGGATAAAAACACTGCTTCGGCAAAATAAAACCAGCACAGTAGCCGTTACTTTGGCCGACTGTGCTGGTTTTTTCATTTAGGAATTTTCTTCGTCTTCACAGATAATCCAAAGATGACATCCTCGACTGAATGGAAATCGCGGCTTTCAAACAGTTTGTTTAGTTCGATTAAAGATACGCGGTCATCACGCTGATGTGAAACAGAGATGATTTCTCCCTCAGTCATTGGGGGAATATGACCACCTTGCCATTTAAATGAAGAACTAAGTGCGTTCACTTCGACTTCCACTAGCAGACTGCGTAAGAAAAAAGGGAATACCTCATCCGCAGTTCTAAACCAAAGAGGTTTCATGGAAAAAAAGTCTTCGTATTGTTCTAGCTGGTTAAGAAGGATTGTTGCATCTTTCTCGTATGCGGTTCCTTCATTTCCTAGAAGTCCAGTTGGTATATTTTTTTCGTTAATGAGTCGGATAATCTCGGGATAACGACCCGCCCAATCCATATCAATAAAAAGAAAAGGGTAAGGTTTTTCAAGCTCTTGAATCCATTGCCCAATTTCTTCGTTGCCAAATGAAATATTGACAGTAAGAGCAGATCCGTACGTACCGTGTGTGATGGTGATAGGTTTGTCGGTTAGACGAAAGACGGAAGTGAGCGGTGTATTTTTGGGCGACGGGGGAAATAATACAATAAGTCCAAAGCACATAAGAAAAATAATGAATAATTTTTTACGCATATGTTGTCCCCCTTAGTTACAATCTATATATACTTTATGTTGTAGGGTTGACAGATATGATAAAAGTGTGTTATTGTATAAAAGTTGCTGTCGGGGAATATAGGTAGCGCATTAAAAAGATTTACTTAGTGAAATGTATGTTGGGCTTGAAATAATTATTTTAATTGGTATAATGAATTGTGTCATGAATTCCTACTTGCAACAAAATAAGATTATTCCGCAGTAGCTCAGTGGTAGAGCAATCGGCTGTTAACCGATCGGTCGTAGGTTCGAATCCTACCTGCGGAGCCATATGCTTCCATAGCTCAGTAGGTAGAGTGCTTCCATGGTAAGGAAGAGGTCGTCGGTTCGATTCCGGCTGGAAGCTCCAGAGAAACTTCTCGTTAAAGGTTGGAGAAGCAAGTAGAACAACGAAGCAGAATTTTAACTAAGGCCCCTTGGTCAAGCGGTTAAGACACCGCCCTTTCACGGCGGTATCACGGGTTCGAATCCCGTAGGGGTCATTAGAACTTTTTCAATACGAAGTATTGAAAAGAGTTTACCTTGAATGCACAGCATTCAAAAATATCTTTCCATGATGCATAGCATGTCCAAAAAAGTTACATAATGTATAAAGACTATTTTATCTTGGTGGGGTAGCGAAGTGGCTAAACGCGGCGGACTGTAAATCCGCTCCCTCTGGGTTCGGCAGTTCGAATCTGCCCCCCACCATTAAAGCTTTTGCAGAATGCTTTGCATTCGAAAATAGCTATCCAATCTATCCACGCATGTGAAACATGCCTAAAGAACTTTTTTGAAATTTTGCAACAGGCACTTATGTTGCATAAATCCAGTGTGAACTTATGAAAAGCAGTCACTATTCATTTCTATTAGTGGGGTATAGCCAAGCGGTAAGGCATCGGACTTTGACTCCGTCATCGTTGGTTCGAATCCAGCTACCCCAGTCAATTTCAACAAGTTTCTTAATACTTAAAATAAGAACAAAAAACCTTTCTTATTAAAATAGAAAGGTTTTTTTGTATGCATTTATAATCGGGTAGCACAACGAATAATTATTCACCTTTGTGTTGGGTTGAGCCAATGACTACTCAGGACTTACAATAGAAGTAATGACTTTTAGGAGGTAGTATAACGTGAATAAGGAAACGATTTCAATAATTGGTGTACCGCTAGATCTCGGACAAAGTCGCCGCGGGGTTAACATGGGACCGAGTGCAATTCGTTATGCAGGTGCTGTGGCTAGACTCGAAGCAATTGGTCATGAAGTGATAGATGAAGGCGATATCGATGTCGATGTTACAGAACTTGTTGAAGATAACAATTCAGGGCTTAAAAATTTAGATGAAGTGATTAAAGCGAATAAGAGGCTTGCGCAAAAGGTTGAAGAAGTTGTGGATAGTGGGAATTTCCCACTCGTTCTTGGCGGAGACCATAGTATTGCAATTGGAACACTTGCAGGACTTGCGAAAAAGTATAATAATCTTGGGGTTATTTGGTATGACGCACATGCAGATATGAATACTGCGGAAACGTCACCATCGGGAAATATTCATGGGATGCCGCTTGCTGTTAGTATGGGGCTTGGACATAGCAGCCTTGTTAACTTACATAGTGAAGGGCAGAAAGTTAAACCCGAAAACATTGTAATCATTGGTGCGCGCTCTGTTGATCCAGGCGAACGCCTATTGATTAAGGAAAAAGGGGTTAAAGTATTTTCGATGCACGAAATCGATCGATACGGTATGTCGGCTGTTATGGATGAGGCACTTGCTTATTTACGTTCAAAAGAAGTGGATGGCGTTCACTTATCGCTTGATTTAGATGGACTAGATCCTTTATATACACCGGGTGTTGGAACTCCTGTACCAGGTGGAATTAGTTATAGGGAAAGTCATCTCGCAATGGAAATGTTGGATGCCGCGGGAGTTATTACTTCAGTTGAATTTGTTGAAGTGAATCCAATTCTTGACGAAAAAAACAAAACGGCAGACGTCGCAGTCGGTCTAATGGGTTCGTTGTTTGGAGAAACGCTCATATAATTTGTATACGTTGAAATGAGGCATGTTAGAAGAAATTCTTTATTTCAACCGACATATTACTAAAAGGGTTCATTCATATAAATGGGATGAATCTTTTTTGCATAAACTAATCCGTCTAGTTTAGGAATATTGTGGAAATGGTCTCCGTTTTCTGATAAACTGTATAAATTGAACTTATGAATAAGACACCTAGTTGAGTGTAGTAAAAGCAGCGACTCCAGCGGGAAAAGCAAGGCAAAGATGGGGAGAGAAAGTTCACTCTCTCTCTTTGTCCAGGCGAGACCCCGTGGAAAGCGTCCGCTTGGAACGAACATCAACGGCTCGGTAAAGCGATTATCATTGGACTTATTCAGGTTAGAATCTGTAATTCAACGTAGATAATAAAATATAATGCGAAAAAATGAAACTTGTTGATGCCTTCATTCGTATAGAAGGAACAGCCGCACGGAGCGGAGGGGAAAATGCGATGGATGACTTGGTGAATAAACGAATAAATGAAGTATTGAAAGGGAATCAAGATGCCTTCGAGGAAATTGTGACCTTATTTCAGCATCGACTTTATCATGTTTGCTACCGGATGCTTAGCAATGCACAGGAAGCAGAAGATATTGCACAAGAGGCTTTTGTTCGGGCATATATTAACATTCACACGTTTGATCAAAAGCGAAAGTTTTCAACATGGCTGTTCCGAATTGCCACGAACTTATGCATTGACCGAATTCGGAAGAAAAAACCGGATTATTATCTCGATGCAAACGTGCCTGGTACAGAAGGGTTAGATATGTACTCGCAAATAGCCGCGGATGGTGATCTTCCCGAAGAGGAAGTAGAACGAATGGAGACACAAAAAAGAATTCAATATGAAATTAGTAAACTTCCCGATAAATATCGTTCAGTCATCATTTTGCGGTATATCGAAGAACTACCGCTGCAAGAAATTGGTGACATTTTGGAATTGCCATTAGGGACCGTAAAGACCCGGGTCCATCGAGGCCGAGCTGCTCTTCGAAAACAGATGGGTAATTTGTAGGAGGGAAACGATATGAATACGTGTCCGGAAAAAATCATTGACTATATGCACTCGTATTTAGACGGTGACATAAGTCTCGATGAAGAACGTCAATTGAATGAGCATCTGGATACATGCACGAATTGTAAAGAACTGATGGATGAGTTAAGCGAGCCGATTTCATTTATTCAAAATGCCAACTTAATACAGGCGCCGAGTGGTTTTGTAGATGGCGTTATGGTTCGTCTACCAAAAGAGAAGCCACGGGCTGGTTTCCAACGCTGGTTACGAGGCCACCCACTATTAGCCGCCGCTGTAATGTTTTTAGTACTGATGAGTGCATCTATGTTTTCAAGCTTTGGAAACGATCAGAACTTTTCAGTGACCAAACAGCCAAACTTAATTATTGAAGGGGAAACGGTTCTCGTTCCTAAAGGGGAAATCGTAAAAGGAGATATCGTTGTCAAAAATGGAAACCTTCGAATTGAAGGGGAAGTTGAAGGCAATGTGACGGTTATTAAAGGATCTAAATATATGGCATCAACAGGAGTTGTCACGGGCTCAAGTGAAGAAATTGTAAAAGCATTCGATTGGCTTTGGTATAAAATAAAAACAGCAGCTAAAGAAATTATACCATCATCAAAAAATAAGGACGGCGATGAGTGAATGAAGCGACTTTGTCCGCCAAAAGCGGACAAGGACGCTTTTTTCGTTGTTCCTAAAGAGGAGAAATCGATTCAATTATGATATACTATAAAAATAGAAAACCGTGAATGAAGGTAGGTGAAGCACATGCCGTTTGTAGATAAATTAATTGAATCTAGCCCTGTTACTTCCATTTTCATAAATATCGTGGATGTGCTTCTTGTTTGGCTCGTTATTTATCAATTGATTAAGATTATAAAAGGTACAAAAGCAGTCCAATTATTAAAAGGCATATTTGTCATTGTGATTGCCCGTATTTTGACAGAGACATTTCACCTCGATACGCTTGGGGCAATGATGGACCAAGTGATCAAATGGGGTTTCTTGGCGATTATTATTATTTTCCAACCGGAATTGCGTAGAGCTCTCGAACAATTAGGTCGGGGTCGTTTGTTTGCCCGAACGATGATGCAAGAAGAAGAACAAAGAGACAAGCTTATTGACGCACTGTCCAAATCTGTTAGTTATATGGCTAAGCGGCGTATAGGTGCACTTATTTCAATAGAAAAAGAAACGGGTTTAAGTGAATATATAGAAACGGGCATCCCGTTGAATGCGGAAGTGACTACTGAATTACTTATTAATATATTCATACCAAACGCACCTCTTCATGACGGGGCAGTTATTATTCAGCGTAACAAAATTGCTGCTGCAGGTTGTTACTTACCGCTTTCGGAAAGTCCTTTTATTTCGAAAGAGCTTGGAACTCGGCACAGGGCTGCTCTTGGCTTAAGTGAAGTGACCGATGCAATTACAGTTATCGTGTCCGAAGAAACAGGAGCGGTTAGTATTGCTTCCGATGGTGATTTAAACAGGGATATGAGCATGGAGGAATTTGAAGTCCGCTTGAAAAAAGTATGGTTCGGTTCAACACCTGAGAAACCGGAGACCTTCAAGTGGAAGTGGGGGGGAAGAAAAAATGGATAAGTTAATGGATAGCCCATGGTTTCTCCGTCTTACTGCCCTAGTCCTTGCTGTTATTCTTTTCGTTTCAATCCAAGGGGAAGAAGGAAAAATTAACGGGAAATCACCGGGTGACCAGATTGACATGATCGCTGATATTCCGGTTAAAGTTTATTATGACAATGAAAACCTAATTGTTACCGGGGTTCCTGAAACGGTCCAAATGACGATTGAAGGCCCGGCAAATATCGTAGAAACAACAAAGTTATTAAAAGACTTTACATTGTTTGTAGATTTAAATGAGTTAACAATGGGTGAACACCGCGTTGAAATACAACATGAAAATATATCCGACAAACTAAAGGTCAAGTTTGAGCCGGAAACGATTGATATTTTGATTGAAGAAAAGATTACACAAACGTTTCGTGTAGACCCCGAGTTAAATGACCGATTACTTAAGGAAAACTTCTACATTACAAATATGGAAGTTGAACCTAAAGTCATCGAGGTGACGGGTGCTAAAAGTGTTGTGGAAGCAATCAGCTTTGTAAAGGCAACTGTTACGGGCGAGGAAGGTATCAATAAATCATTCGAACAAAAAGCTAGGGTACGTGTATTGGATAAAGACTTAAATAAATTGAACGTCGTTATTTCTCCTGAGGAAGTAACCGTCAAAGTCGGAGTTTCCGAATACCATAAAGAAGTACCTATTACATTGAGAAAAATCGGGGATCCACCTCCGGGCGTCGATGTCGGTTCGCTTACGGCGGCGGAGAAGATTGTTACGTTATATGGACCACGTAAAGTGTTAGATGAAATCGGGGAATTGATCGTTGACGTAGACGTTTCAAAAGTGAAGGAACTAGGAACCGTAGATGTGGAATTGAAAATGCCGATAGGTGTTTCCTCGATGTCTCTGGAAAAGGTGAAGGTGAAAATAGAAGGAACTGTATCGGAAACGGAGACTGAGCCAGATATAGATGTAGACGAAGACACAAGCCCGGCCCCCGATAGTGAAGACGATATAGCTTCAACTGATGTCCCCAAACCAACAATAGAGACAAAAACGTTTGACGATATTCAAATAGCTGTAAAAGGTTTAGATACGGAGTTTACTAGTATGTTTCTAAAACCAGTCAACGGGGCACTTACACTGAAGGCGACAGCAGATAGTAAGATAATCGAAAAACTAGAAAAAACCGACTTTGTTGTTTATGTAAATGCAGCTGAAATTGCGCAAGAAGGTGAGCAAGTTTTTTCAGTTTCGGTTGAAGGCCCAGAAGAAGTAAGCTGGGAACTCACGGAAGATAAAGTGACTATAAAGATTGAACTCGCCTGATGATGTTCGTTGAATGCACAGGATTGAAAAGGAGAATGGAAATGAAAAAATATTTCGGTACAGATGGTATTCGTGGAGTGGCAAATAAGGAATTGACACCCGAGCTTGCTTTTAAATTAGGTAGAGTCGGTGGGCATGTGTTGACGAAAGCAACAGAAGGTAAGTCACAAGTGCTTGTCGGACGGGATACCCGTATCTCGGGTCATATGCTTGAAAGTGCGCTCATAGCTGGTCTTTTATCGACTGGGGTAGAAGTGATGACACTTGGGGTTATTAGTACGCCAGGAGTTTCTTATTTGACGCGAGTCATGAACGCGGATGCCGGTGTGATGATTTCCGCTTCGCATAACCCTGTCGCAGACAACGGCATTAAGTTTTTTGGAGCAGACGGATTTAAATTAACCGACGAACAAGAAAAAGAAATTGAAGCGTTGTTGAATGAATCCGAAGATATACTCCCACGTCCAACAGGAGCCGGCGTAGGTTCAATCATGGAATACTTTGAAGGCGGTCATAAATATATTCAGTTCTTGAAACAGACAGTCGATGAGGACTTCACGGGCGTACATGTGGCAATTGACTGTGCACATGGTGCGACATCGACATTGGCGACCCATGTATTCGCAGATCTGGACGCAGATATATCTACAATGGGCGCATCACCAAATGGCCTTAACATTAACGAAGGTGTCGGTTCAACGCATCCTGAAAAGCTGGCAGCTCTTGTTGTAGAAAAAGAAGCTCATATCGGCCTTGCATTTGACGGCGATGGAGATCGTCTGATCGCTGTCGATGAGAACGGGAAAATTGTGGACGGTGACCAAATTATGTTCATTATCGGACGTTATTTAAAATCAGAAGGCCGCTTAAAGTCTGATACAATCGTATCGACAATTATGAGTAATCTCGGATTTTACAAGGCGCTTGCTGAGCATGGCATGACGAGTATGAAAACGGCTGTTGGCGATAAATACGTCGTTGAAGAAATGAGAAAAGGCAATTATAATCTCGGTGGAGAACAATCGGGTCATATTATTTTCCTCGACTATAATACGACAGGTGACGGTTTGTTGACTGGACTTCAACTTGTCAATATCATGAAGGCGACAGGGCGTACACTTTCTGACTTAGCTAGTGAAATGAAAGTTTTCCCGCAAAAACTAATTAATGTGCGTGTCACAGATAAAAATGCAGTAACTGCAAATGAACGTGTCGCAGCTATCATTGCAGAAGTAGAAAAGGAAATGGGAGGCGACGGCCGTGTGCTTGTTCGTCCATCTGGAACCGAACCGCTTGTGCGCGTTATGGTTGAAGCATCTACAGAAGAAGCGTGTGCGCGTTACGTTGAACAAATTGTTGACGTTGTTCAAGCTGAGATGGGTCTCGAGTAAAGTACAGCGTTTCTAAATCAAAAAAGGGTATCCGTAAGTTAGTGAAATTCACTAATTGGGATACCCTTTTTATGTTCATCATAAACACCGTAAACGTCAAATGTAGTCGTGGAATCGAAACTACCGAAATCGACTATCAATGTCTTTTCTGGAATTTATTTCGAATGACTATGGCAGTAGTGTTTAGGATCAATAATGCTACAAGTAATACGATGATTGTCGCAGCTGCTAAGTTCGCATATTCCGCGGTAAGTGAGGAATCGAGCGTCCAGTAATAGATTTGCATCGGAAGCACTGTGAATTTGTCGAAAATGCCTCCTGGAAATGGCATGAGTAACGCGGGAATTCCAATGACAACTAATGGCGCGGTCTCTCCAATTGCACGTGAAAGCGATAAAATAGCACCTGTCAATATTCCGGGTAGTGCTACAGGTAGAATGATATGTTTAATCGTTTGCCACTTCGTTGAGCCCATTCCGTAAGATGCTTCGCTTAAAGGGTTCGGTACGGCGCGAATCGCCTCTTGACTTGCTACAATGACGATCGGAAGGATGAGGAGCGACATTGTCAGTCCACCCGCCAAAACAATATTTCCGAAGTTCATAGCCCTAGCAAAAACAGTTAATCCTAAAATTCCATAGACAATTGATGGAACCCCTGCCAAGTTTGCGATATTTGTTTGAATGAACGCTTGCAGACGTCCTTTTTTTGCATACAGTTCCAAATAGATTGCCGTTCCAACGCCCAAAAACATGGTGACAGGAGCAACGACGAGCATGAGCCAAAACGTACCGAGAATCGCTCCCATAATGCCTGCACGTTCGGGTCGTGTAGACAATTTCCCTGTGAGGAAGTCGATATTGATCCAACCAACCCCTTGGGACACAACACGATAGATCAAGATTGAAAGTACAACAAGACCAAAAAGAGTGGCAAGAAGAAAAATGTATTTGGATATGGTATTCAATAGCAACCGTAAATTCATTCTTCTTGTGACGGTTCGCTCATTCACTTGTTGCATAATTAGTATTCCTCCCTAAATTTACGAGAAACGTATCTAGCTAGTACATTCATGATTAGTGTGAAAATGAATAGTGTCATAGCAACTGCATAAAGGCTGTAGTAGATTGTTGAGCCGGCAGGTGCATCTCCACCAGTCACTTCAACAATGTAAGCCGTCATCGTTTGCATCGATTGGGTAATGTCGAAGGTGAAATTTTTAGTGCTTCCGCTTGCGATAGTAACAATCATCGTTTCACCAATTGCACGTGAAATACCGAGTACAAAAGAAGCGATGATTCCGGATAAGGCGGCAGGAATTACAACTTTTTTGGTCACTTCCAACTTTGTCGAACCAAGCGCTAATGCCCCTTCACGCATGGAGTTTGGTACAGCACTCATGGCATCTTCTGACAGCGATGCAATCATCGGAATGATCATGACACCCATGACGATTCCAGGACTTAGAATATTTGTCGCTTGAATCCCGGGGATCAATTCCCGTAATAGCGGTGTAACAAAGGTGAATGCGAAAAAGCCATAGACGATTGTTGGTATGCCTGCGAGTAATTCGAGAAGTGGTTTAAAAATCTTTCTTACTCTGTCAGATGCGTATTCACTCAAATAGATTGCGGACATCAAACCAATCGGAACAGCTACTAGCATAGCGATGAGTGATGATGTGATTGTCCCCATGATGAGCGGGAGTACACCGAATTCAGGTGTCTGGCTCAGCGGTTTCAAAACGGTTCCAGTGAAAAAGTCAGCTATGGGAACACGCTTGAAAAACTCAATTGTTTCGGACAATAGGGTGTAAATGATGCCAGCGGTTGTCAAAATGGATACAGCGGCAATTGAAAAAAGAAAGAAGGGAATCGCTTTTTCAAAGAGCTCTTTGATGTTTTTTGATTGCCTTTTTTGTTCGATTAACTCCCTTACGCCAGGCTCTGTCTTAATGGACATTGTACGGAGCACTCCTTTTATCTAAAATAAGATACAAAAGGATGAGGGCTACAAAAAGCGCTCATCCTCCGATTTTGCAAAGCCGTTATTTTTTCAATCCGTTCAAGAACTCGATATTCTCTTTCGCTTCGTCTTCAGGAATAGGTGCGAATCCTGTTTCACCCGCGAATGTGTTCACATTGTTCATTGCGTAAATGGCATAATCGAGTACTTGTGGTTTCTCTTTTGCAAGGCCTACGTTCAAATAAGTGAAGACAGGGCGTGTGAAGTCTGCATAGTCACCGTCTTCTGCAATCGTATCGAGTGACGGTTCGACTGCACCTTTACCAAAGTCTACGTTTACAGCTTCCAGTTTGTCTTTGTTGTTGACGTAGTAACCGAATCCGAAGAACGCAATGCCATTTTTGTCTTCAGATACCAAGCTAACTAATGTTGAATAGTCTTGCTGAAGGTTGACGCTGTCGACTAGGTCTTGTTTATCAAGCACGTTTTCATAGAAGAATTCGTATGTTCCATGGTTTTCGTTTGGACCCATTGGTTTAATTGCTTCATCCGGCCAAGCGGGGTTAATGTCTGACCATTTTTCAATACCGCTATCTGCTTTAAAAATATTAATGAGTTGTTCGGGTGTCATTTCTTTCGCCCAGTCATTGTCTTTATTAATAACGAATGTTAACCCGTCTAATGCTACTTTTAATTCTTTCACTTCAATGCCAAGTGTATGTGCTTCAGCTGTTTCTTCGTCTTTGATTTGGCGGGAAGCATCGTTAAAGTCTGTCCCGTCTTTCACTAAGAACTTCTTGAAACCAGCGCTCGTCCCGGCACGGCTTACTTCGACCGAAACGTTTTCTTGTTCATTGGTCATATATTCTTCAGCAACTCTTGCCATTAACGGATAAACAGTTCCAGACCCATCAATAACTACGCTGCCTTCTAAGGCTGTTTCCTCGTCCTTTTCTTTCGGAGTTCCCTCATCTTTAGGTTGTGCATTTGCTCCACATGCTGCCACCATAGCGGCAAGTGCTGCGATTACTAGGAATAAAAGATACTTTTTAAAATTCATTTGAATTGTCCTCCCTTAAAATAGTTTCTATTTTTAATCGAAAAATATTCGCTTTCAAATGTAAGTATAAACACCGAATGTAAAGGGCGTATGAATATCCTGTAAAGGTTTTGTAAATTAACCGAAGCGACCGTTAATATAGTCATTCGTCAGTTGGTCGGTTGGGTTGTTGAAAATGGTGTTTGTACGATCGCACTCAATAATTTCTCCATTTAGGAAAAATGCAGTACGATCTGAAATTCTGGCTGCTTGTTGCATATTGTGTGTCACGATTGCAATTGTGACGTCGTTCTTAATGGAGTCAATTAGCTCTTCCACTTTATGCGTTGATACGGGGTCAAGCGCCGATGTCGGTTCATCCATTAAAATCACTTCGGGATCCACGGCAAGACAACGAGCGATGCAAAGTCGTTGCTGTTGACCACCAGAAAGGCTATATGCACTTTTGTGAAGTCGGTCTTTTACTTCGTCCCAAAGTGCCGCTTTTCTCAAGCTTTCTTCGACAATTTGATCGAGCAGCGTTTTGTTTCGAATGCCATGTATTTTGAGACCGAATGCGACGTTTTCATAAATCGATTTCGGGAATGGATTTGGTTTTTGAAATACCATTCCTACTTTGGAGCGAAGCATTTCAACGGGCATCGACTTACCGAGTATATTGTCCCCTTTGAATGTAACGTTGCCGGAAATATTTACGTCCGGTACCATTTCGACCATTCGGTTAAGTGTTTTTAGATAAGTTGATTTTCCACAGCCAGAAGGACCGATGATTGCGGTAACTTCTTTTTCGTTAATGGAAAGATCGATATTTTTTAACGCATGGGATGTTCCGTACCAAAGGTTCAAGCCATTCGTTTCGTAGACGGGTTTTTTCCAATTTGTATTTTCCATTACGCGAAATGGTAAGCTCTCTTTACGTTCTTTTGTTAATGTCAATGGGAATCCTCCAATCGGTGTTTGGATTACTTTTAAACTGTGTAACTGATTCCTATTGTAAGGGACGATTGTTGAGGGAATATTAAGGCCGTGTAAAGGTTTTGTAAATTCAGACGGGTTGTTCTTGTGGAGCAATAAAAAAGCCTTGCTGATTTACTAATCAGCAAGGCTCACTTGGTCGTTCATTCGAAAATATAATGTAATGCTTTAATGGCTTGGTCAACGGTTTCGACGGTAGCGTGTGCTTTACGAGATAGTTCTTTTAGTGCATGATGATGTTCTTCTTGGCGAATAAGGATGAGCGGTTTGCCGAAAGCGATGGCGGCACTTGCGTCCATTGCAGTGTTCCACTGTTTGTATTTTTCACCAAAAAGGGCAATGACAAGATCGGACTTTTTTAATAAAACTTCGGTCCGTAAATTATTAAAGTTGGATGCTGCGGCATCTTTAAAAATAGTATCGGGTTGTTTGCCTAAAATTTCTTCTCCGATATTGTCTGATCGATCATGGTTTTCCATAGGTCCGACAAAATCGATGGGCAAATTAAGTGCAGCAACTTTCTGTTTAATTTCATCGCGCCATGAACTATGAATTTCTCCAGCAAGGTAAACGGTTAATTTCATGTGGGTTCCCTCCATTCAGTAATAAACTAATTATAGCATTTATTGTAAGAAGGTTTAGAATAAGAGTATAGACAGGGGGAATTGACATGAAGACGATTTGGCATAACGGGATAATCTATACGATGGAACACGAAGGGGACCAAGTTGAAGCGCTGCTAACGGAAGATGGAATGATTACCGCAACGGGGACATTTGAGGAGTTGCGTAAAGTCGCAAATCATGAAGTCAATTTAAACGGGGCAGTTCTCTATCCAGGTTTTGTCGATAGTCATATGCATATGATCGGGCATGGAGAAAAGTTACTAAGCCTCGATTTGTCAAAAGCGACCTCTGCGGATGAAATGATGGACATGTTACTTGGTGGATATAAAGGATTAGGAGCAGATGAGTGGTTCATTGGTGAAGGGTGGAATGAAAACAACTTTTCAGATAAAAAAATTCTTACCCTTCAGGAATTGGATAAGGTGACCGATTCGCCAATGATTTTGAAACGAACATGTAGACATGCGTTGCTTGCAAATTCAAAAGCTCTTGAACTAGCGGGCATTACGAAAGATACAAAAGATCCAGTGGATGGTGTTATTGTACGGGATGAACATGGTGAACCAACGGGCTATCTTCATGAAGGCGCGCAAGATCTCGTACTTGCGCTCATTCCAGAACCGACAGAAGAAATGCTGACACGCGCCTTGCAGAAATCGGTCGATGATTTGCTTTCCCTTGGATTGACGGGTGCGGTAACGGATGATCTCGGTTATTACGGTCATTACCGAAATCCATTGCAAGCATTTAAAAATGTTATTGGTGAGAGAAATAAATTCCGTGCCCATCTATTGCGTAGGTCCTCGGTATTTGCGCAGTTAATGGAAGAAGAAGCGACGTATCACGAACCGTGGATTGAGCCGGGCGGTATGAAATTCTTTCTAGACGGCGCATTGGGAGGACAAACCGCATTACTAAGCAAACCTTATTCGGATGCACCCGAAACCTCGGGTGTGGCAGTTCATACGGATGAAGAAATTGGTGAACTCGTAGCTCTTGCGCGAACACACGGTGAAGCGATTGCGGTTCATGTGATTGGGGATGCTGCATTGGAGAAGGCGCTCGATGCGATTGAAAAGAACCCCGTACCAGCAGGGAAAAAAGATCGGTTAATCCATGTCAATGTCTTGCGTGACGACCTTGTCGACCGGATGGAAAAGTTACCGGTAATTCTTGATCTACAACCGATATTTGTCTCCTCGGATTTCCCGTGGGCTATGGATCGTTTAGGAGAAGACCGTCTTGATTGGGCATACGCATGGAAAAGCTTGCTTGACCGCGGATTTATATGCGGTGGGGGTTCAGATGCACCGGTTGAGGAGGCGGATCCTTTACTAGGTATTTACGCGGCGACGACGCGGCGCAAGCCAGGTGAAACACATGAAGGCTATTTACCGGATGAAAAACTTAGTCGCTTTGAAGCAGTCGGCCTGTTTACGACGGGAAGTGCGGCGACTCTCGGGAAAGAAGATGTTCGTGGCAAGCTTTCAATCGGATATGACGCGGATTTCACTGTGCTCGACCGAGATTTATTTACAGTTGAAGATGGAGAAATCATAGATGCTAAAGTGGTCATGACGGTTATTGCAGGGGATGTCATGTACAAAGGATGAACGACATAAGTTGAATACAGGTTCTTAGTTCATATACAATTGGTATAGGTAAGTTGTCTCGGTATGTAAATTGCGAACCGGCTATAGCCCGTTATGGTAAACTAGAAACACTCTATACTAAGGGGATGAATTGGTGCATGACGAATAGTTGGCATGAACGATTTTCCACTGAGGAATATATTTATGGGAAAGAACCGAATGGATTTGTCGTGGAAGCGGCAAAAATGTTACCAAAAGGAAACGTACTTTGCATTGCAGAAGGCGAAGGCCGTAATTCAGTCTATTTAGCTTCACTTGGGTTCGACGTGACCGCGTGGGATTATGCGCCGGCAGGATTGGAGAAAACCCAACGGTTGGCGGATGAAAAAGGGGTCAAGGTAAAGACCGAACTTCGGGACTTAGCAGAAGTGACATGGGAAGCGGAGCAGTGGGATGCAATCGTCCATATCTTTGGCCACCTTCCAGCAGAAGTTATGGAACGGACCTTTTCGGGAATAAAGAAAGCATTGAAACCAGGTGGGTATTATGTAAGTGAACTGTATACGAAAGAACAACTCCGCTATGGAACAGGTGGACCGCGTGACGAAGCGATGCTTAGTGATCCGAAACAGATACTTACAGACTTCGATGCGTATTTCATTAAACATTTCCATATTGGCGAAGTGAATTGTGAAGAAGGTCAACTTCATACGGGTACCGCACATGTTGTACAATGTATGTTTCAAAAAAGAAAAGAGGCATGAAAAATGGACGGCAAGAATCGTGAAAATGTAAAACCAGGCTTGAAAGTTGCGGTCATCTTGAAGAAAGACCAACGCTCCGGTGTGAAGACGGAAGGGGTCGTTAAAGACTTATTAACGAACTCGAAGTTTCACCCGCACGGTATTAAAGTACGCTTAGAAGACGGACAAGTTGGACGCGTTTGCGAAATATTGGAATAAGAAAAGGCCCTTTGGGGTCTTTTTTTGTTGGAAATATTGGACGAAGGGTGCCCATTATCAAAAATACTTTAATAAAAGTAACAAGCCCTTACGTTATCCGATATACTAGTTAATAGATAATTAAAACTACTAGGGAACTGTTATGAAAAGACGTATACAATTGGAGGAAGTCAAAGTGAAACTGACGGCGATGTTGGGAATCGAATTCCCGATTATTCAAGCCCCTATGGCGGGGGTGACAACACCTGAGTTTGTGGCAGCATCTGCGGAAGCAGGTATTCTTGGATCGATTGGTGCAGGCTATTTATCAGTGGAAGATACACGGACGTTCATTCGAAAAGTAATGGTGCTAACGGAGCGACCATTTGCGGTGAATTTGTTTGTTCCGGAACAAGTTGAAGTGAACCAAAAGGCTTTAAGGAGGGCCTATGAAGCACTTCAGCCGATTGGAAGAGAAATTGGGATACCTTTTTGGAATGCGCCATTATCCGAACCAGATTTTGATGGACAAGTTCGTTTGTTGATTGAAGAAGGCGTGAAAGTGTGTTCATTCACATTCGGACTTCCAGATGAATTGACCATCCGGACATTGAAAGAAAATGGTCTGTTTCTCATCGGGACCGCGACAACAGTAGAAGAAGCGGTACTTGCTGAAAAAGCGGGAATGGATGCGGTTGTTGCACAAGGAAGTGAAGCGGGCGGGCACCGGGGTTCTTTTTCTGGGGACTTAACATTCATTCCACTCAATGAACTACTTTCAGAAGTGGTCCCATCGGTTGAAATCCCGGTTATCGCAGCGGGCGGCATTGCGAATAAAGAAATGAAGGAACAAGCAAGATCTGCCGGTGCACAAGCTGTACAAATCGGGACCGCGCTTCTTGCGACAGATGAAAGCGGCGCGCATTCATTGTACAAACGGGCAGTTTTGGAAGCGGGAGAAGGATGCACAGTGTTAACAAGGGCTTTCTCCGGAAAAACGGCACGTGGGATTTGCAATCGGTTCATAAAGGAAATGAAAGACGCGGAAATTGCGCCTTACCCCTATCAAAATGATCTTACAAAAGAAATTAGAAAAGAAGCCGCGAAGCGTGGGAAAAGTGAATTTATGTCGCTATGGGCGGGTGAAAAAGTTTCCATGAGTACAGATGGTAAACTTAAAGAGGTTATTGGACGGTTTATATAAGAACTTACTAACTATATTGATGAAAAACGGCGGTGGATAAAATACGAAAATATATTGGCGAAATAGGGCTTCTCATCACTGCAATTATATGGGGTAGTGGATTCGTTGCAAGTGCAGTATCCTTGGAGTATTACACGCCTTATCAGATTTTGGCTGGAAGATTTTTAATTGGTATTCTCATTTTGACCATTGTGTTTCATAAAAGATTGAAGAAAGTAAAAAAACGTACAATGATTTCGGGGGCCATCTTAGGAATCATCCTTTACATAGCTTTTGCCCTTCAAACAGTAGGGCTTCAATATACAACGCCTTCGAAAAATGCCTTCTTAACCGCGGTCAATGTCGTGATCGTTCCATTTATAGGATTTGTAATCTATAAAAAGAAAATCGATCTCTTCGAACTGATTGGGGCCGTTATGGCAATCACTGGAGTTGCGGTTCTATCGCTAAAACTGTCTTCTGAAATTAATATAGGAGATTTGCTTACGTTATGCTGTGCATTTGCATTTGCGTTCCATATTTTCTACACATCAAAGTTTGTGAAAGATGAAGATCCCGTTCTGATCACAGTCATTCAAATGATGACAGCGACGGTCATTGGATTAATTGTCGTAGTATTGAAAGGTGAAACTTCTTTTTCAGTAGAAGCGGCCGGATTGATGCCACTTATTTACTTGGGAGTATTTTCTACAACACTTGCATTTTTACTGCAAACAGTTGCCCAGAAATATATTACGGAAACAAAGGCCGCCATTATTTTATCGACAGAATCGTTTTGGGGCATGGCATTTTCAATCGTCATTTTAAGTGAAATCCTAACATTTAAAATGACGATCGGTGCCGTCCTTATACTAAGTGCAATCGTTGTTTCTGAAACGAAGGTCGGTTTTTTACGAAAGAATAAGATTAAGGAACTAATCTAAAAGGGCCTTCTACTGTTTTAGACAATAAAATAAGCTAAAACCGCAAGACAGACAGATGTTATTGTCATCGCTATAAGCGGTTTTAATGCCCGTGTTCGTAAATCTTGTAAACTTACATTAAGACCAAGTCCAACCATCGCGGCAGTTAACAACCACGCTGTAAGGATAGAAACACCGTTCATCACTCCGTCAGATACTGGAATTGAATGGCCAAATACATAACTTCCTAAAATACTTAATAGAATAAATCCGAGTAAGAACACTCGCCCTAATTTTGCAAGCAAGGAAATTGCCATGGATAAAGATGGCGAAATAATGGATATGTACAGAGTCCTGGCATTTCCGACGACGTATATCTTTAGTACAGACGAAAAAATGATGAAAGTGCTCGTGGATAATATAGTTTGGATAGAAGTGGGAAAGTGTTATGTTGAACGTGGATGTCTAGAAGGCTATTGTTCATCGTTTCTAGCTGTTATAAATCGCTTAGGGACTAAGATCAGTTGTCACTTGAATAAGCGAGACAATGTTACAATGTAGTAAGAAATTA
Organism: Sporosarcina sp. G11-34; assembly: GCF_026931025.1. Classification (NCBI taxonomy): domain Bacteria; kingdom Bacillati; phylum Bacillota; class Bacilli; order Caryophanales; family Caryophanaceae; genus Sporosarcina; species Sporosarcina sp. G11-34. The sequence goes on from NZ_JAHNZW010000007.1 coordinate 270,208, forward strand.
AAGAATGGAGGCGGTTTTGATGAAAATCGCATTATTTGGAGCAACAGGCCGTGTGGGCGGGGAAGTACTGAAACTGGCGCTTGCAGCCGGGCATGAAGTAACTGCGCTCGTTCGTTCACCGGAGAAGTTGACGTCACATGGTCAATTAACAATCATTCAAGGAGATGTATGCGACGCTAAAGCGGTTGCGCGGGCTATATCCCAAGCAGACGTTGTGTTCAGTGCACTTGGCACGGACAAGACAAACACACTGACTGAAGCGGTGCCGCATATGATTCGAGCAATGGAAGAAACAGGTGTCAGTCGAATTGTTACAATTGGCACAGCTGGCATTTTGCAAAGTCGAACGGAATCCGAAAAGTTGCGCTACGAAGCGGGGGATTCGAATCGACGATTGACGTTTGCGGCGGAAGAACACCATAAAGTATATGACATGCTTCATCAATCTGGACTTGATTGGACAATTGTTTGTCCTACGTATTTACCTGACGGTGCCGCGGTAGGTGATTACAGAACGGAACGTGATTTATTGCCGGAAGAAGGGAAACAAATATCTGTCGGTGACACAGCCAACTTCGCTTATGATGAATTAATGGAAGGTTATAATACGGGATTTCGTGTAGGTATTTCCTATTAACCAAAAGAGAGGATGTTGATCCTCTCTTTTTTTCTGCTTAACTTAAGATGTCATTGTTGAATAAATAAGTTTTGGAAATGCCGTAATCGATATGGTTGCGGCATTTTTAGATTGGAGAAAAGGATATAGGATATTGATGGCTAGAGTGGACATACCATGCAAAAGGGATGACATTCTTACGGAAAGAGCTGACATTCCGGGTGAAAGAGTGGAGATCTCCGGCTAGAGTGGATATTCCGTGCAAAAGGGATGACATTCTTACGGAAAGGGCTGACATTTTGGGTGAAAGAGTGGACATCCCCGGATGGAGTGGACATTCGGTGCAAAAGAGCTGACATTCTGACGGAAAGGGATGACATTCCGGGTGAAAGAGTGGACATCCCCGGATGGAGTGGACATTCGGTGCAAAAGAGATGAGATTCTGACGGAAAGAGCTGACATTCTGGGTGAAAGAGTGGACATCCCCGGATGGAGTGGAGAATCGCTCTTAAGAACCAATTCGTACCTTTTTTCTTTGTTGACTCTCACGTTACGTCATACTTTATAGTTAGTAATTGAAGGGAGGACGGAAGCGATGAAAGTAAAAGAAGTATCGAAGTTAACTGGTGTGAGTGTGCGCACGCTCCACCATTATGATGCCATCGGATTACTTGCACCGGATCAGACGACAGAGGCGGGATACCGGCTTTATTCCGACGACAATTTAGCGACATTGCAGCAAATATTGTTCTTTCGCGAACTCGGCTTCTCTTTGCAAAAAATCAAGGAACTACTCGACAGTCCTTCATTTGACAGGCAAGAAGCGTTTGAAATGCAACGAAACATGCTCATAGAAAAGCGAAAGCAACTAGACAGCATGATTCAAACGATTGAGAAAACAATTCAACATGGAAAGGGAGAATACTTAATGACAAACGAAGAGAAGTTTAAAGGCTTCGACTTTAGCCAGAATCCTTATGAGGAAGAAGCAAGAGGCCGGTGGGGTGACAAAGCAGTGGATGAATCAAATAAGAAAGCCGCGCAGTTTGGACCGGCATTCGGAGAGGAAATGAACCGCATTTACTTTAAACTTGCGAAGATTCGTCATCTGGATCCAAAATCAGCCGAAGCACAAGCAGGAATTGAAGAATGGTTCAACTTTCTAAATAAAATAGGCACCTACTCACTAGAAGCTTTCGCTGGACTTGGACAAATGTATGTAGATGACGAACGATTTACGAAGAATATCGATCAATTTGGCGAAGGGCTTTCGGTGTTTATGCGGGATGCGATGGGGATTTATGCGAGGAAATAAAAATGTCGGCATGGACAATAAAAAACAGCCATAATAGGGGCTGTTTTTTATTTTGGAAGCAAGATTGTGGTGTTTTCATATGTTCTAAAAGTAGGCAGTGACTTTTTATTATTTAGGGTATATACATAATTGGAAGAGAAAATATGAACTAAAAGAAGGAATAGTGGGAATCACTATACTTCAAAGGAGGTTGATTGATGTGAAAGAAAAGGTTGTCATTATTGGTGGAGGAGCTATTGGTTTAGCAAGCGCATATTATTTGGAAAAAAATAATAAGTCAATCACTCTTATAGACAAAGGAGAATTCGGAGATGCCTGTTCAAAAGGGAATATGGGGTGGGTTTGCCCTTTACTGACAGAGCCCGTTCCTTCTCCTGGTCTTGTCGGAACTTCGTTTAAGTGGATGTTGAAAAGAGATAGCCCTTTATATATTAAACCGCTTCAAATACCAAAAATGTCAAGTTGGTTAATTCAATTCTGGAGAAGTTGCAATGCAACAAACTATGAAAAGGGACAGGCGGCTCTTCTTGAATTACAAAAAAATACCCTTACTTATTTTGACGAATTAGAAGAAGATGGACTCGTGTTTGAGATGGACAAAGAAGGATTTTTATTCTTATTTATTAACGAAGAAGCACTTGGAAAAAAGCAGGAGCAACTACAATTTAGAGCAGAAAAACTGAACCTTAACAGTCCTAAGATGTTATCCGCTGACGAAGTGAAGGAGATTCTTCCGAGTGTATCCTCAAAAGTGTCAGGTGGAATATTTCTAAGTGACCAATACCATATTCGACCGGAAACACTGTGGAAGTCATTAAGTGATCGTTTGGAAAGTTCCGGTGTCGAAATGAAGCCACGGACGGAAGTGACGGGTTTTGAACGCAAAGATGGAAAAGTAGTTGCAGTCACTACGAACCACGGGCGCATCGAAGGTGATAAATTCTTAATAGCGGCGGGTGTATGGTCGGCTTCATTGGCGAAAAAGTTAGGGTATCAAATTCCAATCCAAGCTGGTAAAGGCTACAGTGTGACGATGACGAACCCATCCATTCAATTTCCCTACCCAATGTATTTAGGAGACAGTAGCACAGCAATCACTCCTTTTAGCGGAGCGGCTCGTATTGGTGGAACAATGGAGTTATCCGGCATTAGCGACGATTTAGATACCCGAAGAATTAATGGGATTCGAAGCTCAGTTCCGCAGTATTTGTCCCAGGAATTAACTGGCGATACAGAGGTTGAGTGGGCGGGGATGCGTCCAATGACGCCTGATGGTTTGCCCGTACTTGGCCAGCTTCCGGGTCTGGAAAATGTGACAATCGCATCGGGGCATGGTATGGAAGGTGTCGTTTTGGCACTGGCAACGGGGAAAATTATGACGGATATTATTGGCTTAGGAAAGACGGATGTTGATATTACACCATTTCGGGTAGAGCGTTTTAAGGCTCAATAACTTGCTATGGAGTGCTACAAAACAAAGTGGGAAAAGCGGTAGTCAGCTTCCCGCTTTTTGTGTCTTCAAAAAATGGAAAAAGACACACCATAATAGGGCTTTTATTTATTACGAAAACTCTGAAACTATTATTGACGTTCATATGTTTACCCATTATTATGAGGGTGTATTCAATTGCGAAGGTATCCAGAAAGCGCCGAAGGATGTTTGATATTATCTATTAACTTATTAGGAGGAATTGCGAATGGACTATTTGGGACTTATCTATGAAGAACAAATAATCCAGAACCTTGAGGTATATGCAAGGTTACTTATTAGTGCCCTTCTTGGAATGCTTATTGGGTGGGACAGACAGGCTAAAAACAAGCCTGCGGGATTAAAAACATTCACTTATGTATCCGTGTCATGTACTTTAATAACTTTAGTGTCTATTTATAGCGCGGAGTTTTTCGGAGGATTGCACGCAAACAATAGAATGGACCCAATGCGTCTAGCTGCCCAAATCGTAACGGGACTCGGTTTTTTAGGGGCCGGTTTGATTATGAAAGATGGCTTTCACGTGAAAGGACTAACGAGTGCGGCGATGATTTTTTTTGCTGGAGGTATAGGCATTGGGATAGGGGCCGGCTTTTATGGAATTGTGTTTTTTGCGGTAATCATTACGTTTACGTTAACGAAAATTAGCAATATAATTGAAGAGAGGGAAAAGAAATCAAAAAAGAGGATGGTGTTAAAAAAAGAAATTAAAAAAGGTTCGGGTTAAATTATGTGAATCCATTTCATAACGCTAAGTCGGGTAGATTGGGGTTATGAAAGTTGATGTTATTCCTTTAAGTCTAAAAAAGACTTGAAGGGATTTTATTTTGTCAATTTTAAAACTCAAGAATATAAGCGCTGTAGCTATCGGCTCCATTAAAGGGTTTTCATTGTCATTTATAACATTCTATGTGTCATGTATATTTGACATATAAGAATGTGTTTATTAAGGTGTAAGTAACAGGGGGGGTTGTGCGATGGCGAAAAATATGCGTTTAAAAGTTGCACGTGCCACAAAGGATTTATCACAAGCTAAGTTGGCGGAAGCAGTCGGGGTAACGAGGCAGACGATGAATGCGATTGAAAATGGCGATTACAATCCGTCGTTGAATCTTTGCATAGCGATTTGCAAAGCGTTGGACGTAACATTGAATGATTTATTTTGGGGGAATGAATGATGACAAATGCTCGGTATGATGAATTTCAATTGGCAAACAGGCATCGAGTTGGGTTTCAAACACTTATTTTGGTAATGTCGCTAATAGGCCTTAACGGTTATTTCAAAGCAAGTTATGGAATATGGGCATCACCTCTTCTGGAATCATTTGTATTAGTTTGGATTCCTGGTATGTATTTTGCTGTCATGTCAATTGCAAAGAATTCCTATTTTAATGGGAACGATTACCGGGGTCCATTTATTGTCTTATTAGCATTAGCTGCATTGATGGGCCTATTTTCAACCGTTCCATTCATTATAGATAAAGATTTTCCTCTCATTGAAAATGGTCAACTTAGCGATCGGATTATGGGCTTGTTGGTAGCAATTATTTCTGGAGGAATATCAGTAGCATTGCTTATTCGTAGGGCTGCTAATCGGCGGATGCTGGAAAAGGAAGAATGAATTCATCGTTATTATAAGGGGGTACTTTATTCGAAAACCCAAAAAGTCACAAAACCTTAAGAAAGAAACTAAAGCTATTTCTGATCGGATATGAGATAATGAGTAAAATAATGTAACTTTCTTAATCGCCGAATGCGAATCACACAATCAAAAAATACAAACAGTTGTGCAGGGAGAACTACAAAATTCTCTCTGCTTTTTTATTCGGTAGACAAATTATATAAAAATATGAAACTTACAACTAAGGTAAAACGTATAATACAGTATAGAGAAATTCGTTATCGATATTTTTGGAAAGTCGAACTAAGGTCTTAGACAGTTTCCATCTACGGTACGTTTACAATTTAATTGTAGAAGTCATACTTAGAATATAGCGAATGAGGGGGCACCGGCTCCCGCGAAGGGAAAGCAGGGGGTTGCCATGGATAAAACAATATATATTGTATTGACGAATACTGGTACACTACTTTCAAAAATGATTGGTATGTATACGCGTAATGATTTGAATCACGCGTCAATTGCTTTTGACAAAGAGTTAACAGAGATGTACAGTTTCGGTAGAAAATATCAAAGCAATCCATTCATAGCAGGTTTTGTGAAAGAGAATGCGGCGGACGGTATTTTTCAAGGAGCACAATGCGCGATATTGAGTTGCAAAGTGAGTGCAGAAGAATTTGATCGAATTCGAAATAAAATCCGACATATTGAAAAACATAAAGAGCAATATAGGTATAATTTCATTGGGTTATTTGGTATTGCGGTTAATAGAGATATTATTAAGCGGGAGCATGCATTTTTCTGTTCTCAATTCGTTGCAACAGTGATGAATGAAGGTGATTTGCAAATGTTTACGATTTCGCCAAGCTTAGTTCAACCGCGTCACTTTTTCGACGTGGAATGTTTAAGTGAAATATACGAAGGTGATCTTCAAACATACTTGCTTTTGAAAAGAGGAAAGCAAGAAAGTCGTCCAGTACCTATGAGTATATGGAAGTCATTAGCGTTCCGTTTGCTTGCGTAAACGGAACGTTTTTGTTTTGTTCTTTTCGCTATTCAGTGCGAAACGTGCGATAATGGAGAAAACGATGGAATGGATGACAATATGACAAAAACAATTGATTTACAAGTAAATGCAAGAAATATATCTGATATGAAAAAGGGCTATCCTTTAATTTTAAAAGAAGCGATTCTGAATCCAGAAGTGCTGCAAGTTGAGGGAAGCATTGTACGACTAATCGACAGGGATCGTAGATTCGTTGCAAAAGGCTATTACGGTTTGCAGAACAAAGGGCTTGGCTGGGTGTTGACGAGAAAAGAAGACGAGGAAATCGACTTCGACTTTTTCGAGTCAAGAATTGCAGCGGCACTTGCTCGCCGTCAGGAACTTTTTGATAACCCGAATACGACTGCTTTCCGTGTGTTTAACGGGGAAGGCGACGGTATCGGCGGGTTAACAATCGATTATTTCGATGGTTTCTTTTTAGTAAGCTGGTACAGTGAAGGAATTTATTCGATGAAGCATTATGTGTATAGTGTGTTCGATAAAATTATGAATTACAAAGGGATTTACGAGAAGAAGCGGTTTGATACGAAAGGTCAATATATTGATCAAGACGATTTCGTTCAAGGAGAACAAGGTGATTTCCCGATTATCGTGAAAGAAAGCGGCATGAATTTTGCGGTTAACTTAAATGATGGTGCAATGACGGGTATTTTCTTGGACCAGCGTGATATGCGTAAAGCAATTCGCGATAAGTATTCAGAAGGAAGAAATGTGCTGAATACGTTTTCGTATACAGGTGCATTCTCTGTCGCTGCGATGCTTGGTGGAGCTGCCAAAACAACAAGTGTAGACCTTGCGCAACGTAGCCTTGCGAAGACGATTGAACAGTTTAGTGTCAATAATATTGATTATGAACAACAAGATATTAAAGTGATGGACGTGTTCGATTATTTCAGATACGCAAAACGTAATGAGTTGAAATTCGACCTTGTCATTCTTGATCCACCGAGTTTCGCACGTTCGAAAAAGTATACGTTCAGCACGGCAAAAGATTATCCGGCACTTCTAATGGATGCAATCGCAATCACAGAGAAAAACGGGATCATTGTTGCCTCTACAAACAACGCGAGTTTTGGCATGAAGCGATTCAAAACATTCATAGAGACTGCATTTAAAGATGCAGGATCAAGATACAAAATACTTGAAGAGTCCACATTGCCAAGGGATTTCCGTACGAACCGTGATTTCCAAGAGTTTAACTATTTGAAAGTCGTTGTTTTACAGAAAACGAAATAAGATAGAACTATAAAATCCGCGCCCAGTTTGCAATGGGCGCGGATTTTTCGCGTGTAATCAAAGTTCCTGAAGTTCTGCATTTAATTTCTTCGCTTGGTTTCTGAAATAGAGGTAGAACGAAGTCCAAAATATTAAATAAGTCATTACGAATAATCCTAAAGCAAGCAAGAAGCTTTTCACTGTAAACGGAACCCAACCAATGCCGAACGCTAAAATGAAATAGAGAACAACAACCGTTATGAAATGGAGTCCGGTCTGTTGGGATAGGCGTAAATTTGTATTTTCGAAATAGAGTGGGCCGACTGTGAAAAACCATCCACAAAAGATGGAACCAAGCGAATTTTTCATAAATAATTCTCCATCGAGCACTTCTTGGCTACCAAAATAAACAAGCGAATTCGTCAAGACGACAGCTATAAATGCGCCAAAAAAGATGCCAATCATGCTTCTGAATAAAAACACTTTCATTCGCTTTTCCTCCTATTCATCTTTAGTGCTTCCTTAATACTATTGACGTACGTTCGGGAAACGTATTCTTTCGCGCCCGATTTAAAATACACGCAAAGTGTTCCGTTAAATGAGGCCTCAAAGCGGCTCATTTCATGAAGGTTGGCAATGACCGATTTTGAGAGCCGTATGAATTTATTTGTAGGAAGAATCTTTTCAAGTTCGTATAACTTCTCTTTTAATCTAAATGAACCTGCGGCTGTTACGGCGACAACGCCTTCTTTTTCAGTATGGAAGTAATGGATATCGCCCGGTTTTAGAATATGCTGCATATCGCCATCTTTTCCAACGAGAAACTCTGTTTCTTGCCCTTTGATAAAATCCAGAACCCCTTGTACGGAATCATCCAATTCCGGACATTCAATTATTACTTTCGTTTCTTCATAATCACGATCAATATTTAATAATACTTTCATTGCGAGACACCCCCTGACAATAGTTTATACGTTTCATTTCTCATTGTCTGCAAGTAGTCAGTCAAATGCGTCTTTTATATGAAAAGCGGAGAATGAACAATGCTACGATGACTAAGCAAGAAATATAAGTGATGGAAATGAGCGTACTATTACTAAAAGTGAGTTGGTCGTTCCAAACAGCGATGAACAAATTATTCATATGATAAAGCGGATTGAATTCGGCAATGACTTGAAGGAATTTTGGCATCATGTTGACTGGCAATGCAAAACCACCTGTAAAGATCACAACTTGAAAAATGACGATGGAGAATACTAAAGCGCTTTTCATCTCGTTAAAAAATGAGTAGATAGCAGAAGCAATGACAAGCAGAACTGCGTTGAGTATGATGAAAAAACCGTAAGAACTTAGAAAGTTAAGGGCCTGGAATTGTAAGTCGTATATAGCGATGCCAATTCCATATATGAATAGATAGCCAAAGCTTGTAATGATAGTAGAGCGGATGATACTAGACAATAGAAGCGTGTTTTTGGAAACGGGTGAAAGGCTAATTCTTTTCTCTACGCCCGTTGACCGATGCGTCACTTGGTCGAAACCGAAAGCGAAAAAGACGGTCGTAAACGTAATAAGTAAAATGAACGAAGGTGTATAGGTTTGTGCATAATCTAAGTTTCCTGCATATGTGTGATCCCCGAATAATCGGCCCATAAAAATATACGTGGCAGGCGGTATGACAATCGTGAAAATCAAGTAAAATAATTCTCTAGAAAACATAAGTAAATCGTATTTCAACTGAGTTGCTAACATATTATTTCCTCCCTTTTAGATCGTTACTTTTGCAAGATAAAATTCGTTGATTGATGTATAGCCTGAATCTAAAATATCCTTAGTCGTATCGAATCGTTTATTTATGCCGTTATCGATAAGCATCACTTTGTCGCAGTACATTTCGATTTCATCCATATTATGCGTCGTTAAAATAACAGTACCGCCAACCGTTTTGTTGTAGTTTGTAATGTAGGACCACAAAATATTACGCATATGCGGATCTAATCCGGTCGTCGGTTCATCCAAAATAAGAAGTTTGGGTTGGGATAAAAAAGCAATTGCCAAACTGACAATTTGTTTCCATCCACCAGACAGCTTATCGAAATACTTTTTGCGATGTGCTTCTAATTTGAAATCGGCAATAATTTTTTTGACGTCAATTGGTGATTTGTAATAAGCTTTGAATAACCGAAGTAACTCTTCGACTTTTAGCGTTGCGTAAAATTGGGTTGGTTGTAAAACGATGGAGATTTGTTTTCGTATATGTTCAAGCTGATTTGTCGAAAGCGATTTAATGTCTTCATCAAAAACAACGACAGTTCCGGTATCGTATTGTTTAAGTGTCATAATAATTTCAAGAAATGTTGATTTACCTGCTCCGTTTTTTCCAATGACTCCAATAACTTCTCCCTCGCATGCTTGAAAGTTCAACCCTTTTAAAACGACGTTCGTTCCATACGCTTTATGCAAATTGTGAACGTTGACGACTGTCATTGTAACCCCTCCAATTAGTTGTTCTTTGTAATCAAAGTATATGAGTTATTCCATCCACTGTCCTTGCTATTCCAGTAACGCGCATGAAAAGATAGGTGACTTGCAGAAATCCCAAAGTGAAATCCATCCACTTTCGAAGGGGAAAAAGTGTACAAGAACGAATTGTCCATAGAAGGTGTAAAGGAAAGCGGGTTTAATTATGAAACATCTTATTATTATTGGCCTTATATTCGTTGTCATTATGATTATTAGCGAACAAATTTTGAAAAGAAAATTCAAGATTAATAGGGAAATAAATGAGATGAGTAAGGTGAATAAGCGCGTTCAGTTTATTGCCTTGACTGTTATTTTCATTGTTTATATGGTCGCTTCCCTCGTGGTTGCTTCCAAAGATGAAGAATTTAATATAGTGTATACGCTACTTCCTTTTATTTTGGCAAATTCGTTACTCCGCGCATTCATGCAATGGAATTATAATCGAAGCGCAAAGATATGGATAACGGATCTTTTTGGTCTGCTTCTTCTTGTCGTTTTTTTAGTCATTGTTTTACTGTTTCCTATACGATGAAAAAGGAGAATCCAAGTAAATCGGATTCTCCTCATTTTAATTTTCTTTATCGATTACTTCGCCTTCGCGCCTAAAGAATCCAAAAACCCCTACGGTTTGAACGATATTTGTAAAGGCCCTTGGGTCTGTTTCGTTAATTACTTTTTCCAAGTCATATAATTCATAGCGGGTGATTACTAAGTACATCATATTTTGGTCTTCTTTCGAATAAGCACCTTTTGCGGGTAGTATTGTTATTCCTCGCACCATTTTTTGATGAATGGCGTGTTGTAATTCATCCGCTTTGCGTGTAATAATCATTGCGGTTACCTTTTCATGGCGCGTATGAATTGTATCGATAACCGCCGTAGTAACGTACAGTGCCAACATCGTGTATAAGGCGTTTTCGGGTTTATACACGATGCCCGCCATGACGATAATAACTCCGTTCAGTAGTAAAAAATATGTTCCGATGGGTTTATCTTGTAGGCGCGATAAGACCATCGCGACAATATCCATACCGCCAGTTGAGGCACCTAGTTTCAATGACATACCAACACCCACCCCGGCAATTACGCCGCCAACTACAGCATTTAGAATAATATCATCCGACAAGGAGATAACAGGCAAGAGTTCCAAAAAAATTGTTGCAAAAATAACGGAAACGATGCTATAGATGGTAAAACCTTTCCCTACTTTGTACCAACCTAATATAATGACTGGAATATTGAATAAGAGTAATAAAATACCTGTACTGATTTCAATGTCTAGAAAATCTTTAAAGACACTGGATACAAGCTGTGCGGCACCCGCAAAACCACCGGCATAGACATTTGCATTGATTAAAAAGAAGTTTAAAGAAATGGCAACTAATAATGAACCAAGAATAACAACAATAATCCGTTTTGCTTCTAAAAAGAACATGAAGGCCCTCCTTTATATGGTGTTAAATATATTAGGTAAGCTAAACTAAACAACTTTTCTCACAACGCGGGGCGCTAGGGGATGCCTTCGCTGGAGATTACGTGGAAATCAACGGCTCGGTAAAGCGATCATCATTAGACTTATTCAAGTTAGAATCTTTAATTCAACATATATTACGAACTGTGTTAGGGTCTAATTGTACCTAATTCATTCAGGTAATGGTATCTTTATTCATTACTTAAGTGAACAATGGCAATAAGCAAACGAAAAAGGAGAATCCAAATTCAATGGATTCTCCTTTTATTGTGTAAATCTTTACTTGGAATAATAATCACCTGGTTTTTCCATCAGGCCAACAATAATGCATCCAAGTCTAAAATCTCAATATCCCGCTGCGTTTTTTGCCTAATCCAGCCGGCGTCTTCAAACTCGGTCAGTTTACGGCTTACCGTTTCGGGTGTCGTACCTAGATGGGAGGCAATATCTTTTCGACTCATTGGTAACGTTATGGAATGACTTTTATGCGCCTCCACTTGGTTGGCTAAATACATAGCTACGCGCGTTTCCGTAGACTCCATTGCAATACTCGCGGCTTGTTTTTCAGTTTTGCTAAGCCTTTTAGAAAACTCGGAAAGCACTTTAAGTGAAATAGACGGATATTTCAATAGGAATGTTTGGAAATGATCTCGACTCATGACGCATAGCTCTACAGGTTCCATCGCTACCGCATACGCATCGTGAAATGATTCGCTAAATAATGAAAGTTCACCTGTAAAATCACCAGGTTCCAGAATTCGGACGAGTTGTTCTTTTCCTGTTTCCGATAATCTGTAAATCTTAACTCGACCTTTATGGACAATGTAAAGCCCGTCGGATTCATCACCGGCATGATAAATTGTATCCCCACGCGGATGTGTTACGGAGTTCGTTGTTTTTACAATTTCGCTCATTTCATCAGGATCTAAGTGATTAAAAATCGGCACGATGGAGATGCACATTTTCTGCATCTCCACAGCACCTTCTGTATGATGTTCACAAGATTTATTTTCCGACAAGTTCATCCCACCTTAGTCAGTTTGTAATATGGCATTCGGTTCGTTTATTTTGACTTCTTTCTTAGTATACCGAATTAACCTGACAGCGTTGAGGATAACGAGTAGAACGCTCAATTCATGGATGAGCATACCGGATGCAAGAAACACTTTTCCAAACAGAACACCTGCAAGCAGAAGAAAGACTGTGCCGACTGCGAAGTATGTGTTTTGTTTCATGTTCCGAATTGTTGCTTTTGCGAGCGCATGTGCATGGGAGAACTGATCCAATCGGTCCGCCATTAAGACAACGTCCGCAGTTTCCATTGAAACGTCCGTACCGCCTTCACCCATCGCAAGGCCAATATCAGCCGTGGCAATCGCAGGTGCGTCATTAATGCCATCACCGGCCATGGAAACTATGTGGCCCGCGTCTTTTAGTTTCTGAATCCATGCCACTTTGTCTTCCGGAAGAAGCTCTGCGTGGATTTGGTCGAGTCCGAGTTGTTTTCCGACGAGTTCCGCAGTGTGGCGGTTGTCACCTGTTAACATAATAATTTGTTTGACACCATTGCTGCGAAGTTCTTCGATAGCCCCCATTGCTTCAGGACGAATCTGGTCTGCAATTGAGACAATTCCTTCGATGACGCCGTCAATTGCTGCGAAGATTGCTGTATTACCAGCCTTTTCACGATCCACTGCGTATCTTTCTACCTTGTCTTCAATAGTGATGCCGTTTGCCGCCATCAATTTGCGATTGCCAACTGTTAGTAGTTTACCTTCAATTTTCGCACGAATTCCGTTGCCTTCAATGATTTCCGCTTCTTCTGGATCATTCACTAAAGGAATTTCTCGAAGGTTCGCTTCTCTTACAATTGTTTGGCCGAGATGATGTTCGGAAATCATTTCAGCTTCTGCAACGAGCCGTAAAAGTTCTTCTTCGTTTCCTGAAAACGTATGAATGTCGGTCACTTCAGGGCGTCCACGTGTGAGTGTACCTGTTTTATCGAAAACAACTGTGTCGATTTTGGCGAGGCTTTCCATAATCTCTCCGCCCTTAACAAGGACACCATTTCGTGCGCCGTTTCCGATACCCGCAACAATTGACACAGGAGCGGAAATAACGAGGGCACCCGGACAAGCGACAACTAGGAATGTAAGTGTCATTTCGATATTGCGTGTGAAGATGTAGACAACGATTGATAAAATGACAATTGAAGGTGTGTACACATTGGCGAAGCGATCAAGAAACTTTTGTGTTTTGGATTTCGCTTCTTGTGCGTCTTCCACAAGTTCGATAATTTTTGAGAATGTCGTGTCATCGCCAACGCGGTCCGCAATGACTTCAATGAATCCATTATCAACAATCGTTCCGCTAAATACGCGGTCTTCAATTGTTTTTGCTGCCGGAACGGACTCGCCAGTAATGGCGGATTCGTTCAATGTAGCCCGACCGGAAACAATTGCACCGTCAATCGCTACTTTTTCTCCAGAACGGATAATGACTCGATCGCCACTTTCCACATCATCCACAGAAATTGTTATTGTTTCCCCGTCACGAATAACTGTTGCTTCGAGGGGAGCCATGTCAATAAGTGATTTGAGTGAAGAACGTGTTTTTTCTAATGTGCGTACTTCAAGATAGGCACCGAATAAGAAAAGGAATGTTACAGCGGCGGACTCTACATATTCGCCTATGAAGAGTGCGCCGATAACGGCAATTGTCACAAGAAGTTCGATGCTAAAGGCTTTCATCCGCAGTGCTTGAATTGCTTTCCATGCAATTGGAATGCCGGCGATTACAGTAGCGGTAATTAGTACGATTTGTCGCCATTCATGGAAACCTAAGAAGTGAAGTCCAATCGCTACAGCTAAAAGTAATCCGGTTAGCGCAGTGATTTGAGAAGTTCTTTTCGCATTCATTTTTTTCACGCCTTTCCTAGGATGAACTTACGAAACTTTTTGTGAAATAACTGGATAGCCCAGTTTGACGATTGACTCTTGGATTTGATCTGCATTGACAACATCACTATTAAACTGTGTACGTACTTTGTTTGAGTTAAATAATACTTTTACATCTTCCACACCGTTCATTTTTGATACCGTCGATTCAATCTTCTTAATACATGTCGGGCAACTAAGTGGCTCTAAACCGAATACTGCTTTTTTCATTTTCCTCATCCTCCTAAGTATGTTTTGCTTCTGTCTTTAGTATAGGATGGATGTGAAAATGAAACCTTGACGTGTATCAAGTAATTCAAAAAACTTTGCTTCAATCCTTTTTCTTCTTGCAAAAGTACTTTATACTGTAAGTAAGATACTAATTTTGGTCGGAAAGGAAATGTGACATGGAACTTATATATAAAGGAAAGACGAAAGATGTATACAAAGCAACCGGCGGCAATGTGCTGCTGAAGTTTAAAGATGATGTAACTGGAGAAGATGGCGTTTTCGATCCAGGTGCCAATACAGTCGGACTTACAATTGAAGGTGCTGGACAATCAGGGCTTCGAATGACGACGTATTTCTTTGAGAAATTGGCGGAGAAAAAAGTTCCAACGCATTTCGTTGATGCGAATGTTGAAGAAGCGACGATGACGGTACGAGCGGCAGAAATGTTCGGTAAAGGGTTAGAAGTAATTTGTAGATACCGCGCAGTAGGAAGTTTCTTGCGTAGATACGGCGCGTATTGTGAAGAAGGACAAGCGTTGGACGCATTCGTTGAAGTAACACTTAAAGACGATGACCGAAACGACCCGCCAATCAATCAAGACGCGCTTGCACAACTAGGTCTGTTGTCGGCTGAAGAGTTCAATATACTTGAAGCGCTAACAAAAGAAGTGTCAGGCTTCGTAAAAGACGAACTCGCTGCGAAAGGACTGGAACTGTACGACATTAAACTTGAGTTCGGCCGAGACGGAGAATCAGGGGAAATCATGCTTATCGATGAAATATCTGGTGGAAATATGCGTGTATATCAAAACGGTACGTATATTGAACCACTTGAACTGGAGAAAATTGTTCTTAAGTAAATAGGGAAATCCGCTCATCATTTATATGAATGATGGGCGGATTTTTTTTACGAAGAATAACTTATGTAAAACAAGCCATCCTTTATATTGAAAGTATATGAGGAGGAATTGGCTTGAAACGAATGTTTATTGTAATGTTTACGGTATCTTTGCTTCTTCTTGTGACGGGTTGCGGGAAAAAAGGGGCTTGGTTACCTGTTAGCGGAGATATTTCCGAAACCGTTGCGGCACCTATCCTAAACGCCGAAGGGGAAAAGATTGGTGAAGCCACTTTTGATGAATCAAAGGACGGTATCACCATCAAGATTATTGCTGAAGGGCTTCCACCCGGATTACACGGAACGCATATTCATGAAAAAGGGGAGTGCACACCACCCGGTTTTGAATCGGCAGGTGCCCATTTCAATCCGACACATAAACAGCATGGATTCGATAATCTGAAAGGGTTCCATTTAGGAGATTTACCAAATGTTGTAGTAGATTACGATGGAAAAGTCAAAGCTAAGATGACAACCGATGAATTCACATTGAAACCAAATCTTGAAAACTCGATTCTCGACAACGATGGAAGTGCACTTGTCATACACGAGGATATGGACGACTACAAAACGGATCCGTCAGGTAACTCGGGTAAACGAATTGCTTGTGCAGCTTTCAATCAATAATACACGTTTTGAATATTCGTTGTACACATCTTATTTCAACAAGAAAGTTTCCGTATAATACGGTTGCGATTTGTCATTGAAAGCAGCACCAACACCGAGATGACTGTAGCGGTCGAGTAGAATGTTTTCTCGGTGTCCAAGTGAATTCATCAGCCCTTCATGAGCAAAAATGCTGCTGGACTGGCCGTATGCTAGGTTTTCCCCAGCACTCCGAAATACAATGCCGTCATTTTTCATGCGTTCAAATGGGGATAGACCTTGTTGGTTTTCGTGGCTAAAGTAATTGTTGAGCGCCATGTCCCTACTATGTTTTCTTGCAGTCCCCGCCGCACGGTCATCCCAAGCAAGGGCGTTCAGTCCATGTCTTACGCGGGCGGCATTTGTTAAGTCAAACAGTTGCTGTTCAAAACCGAATTGTAAGATTGAATCCCCGCCGGCATACATGCCGGTTTTTTGCTGTTCCAATTTTTTAGAAACAAGTTTGATAGCCGTAACGGTATCATTTTTATGAAGATCGTAAAATATATACGCATAAGTCTCACCAACTTGAAATAAGTCAAACCCTTCGCTTTCTTGTAAAATATAAATATTTGTTCCTTTACGAAGCTCCTTAATCGGTTTACCAAATGTTTCGCGTACAAGCGATTTGTCGGAACCATATTGGACGCCAACGCTCGATGCGATAAGGTCGTCATTTGTATAAATGCCGTTCACTGTTTGTTTATCGTCAAATGAAACCATGACATAATTATGATATTCTTCGTGGTACGTTAGCCATTCCGTCCCGTATTCGTTCACGGAGCGGCCGTTTGGCTCACCGAGTTTTGCGGTCACTTCTTCTTTGGATGTGCCGATTTCGATATTGTATATTGAAAATTGAGTATGTGTAGGTTTTGTCAATGATGGCTTATCTACTTCACTAGCCACTTCATTCTTTTCCGTTAGTTTGGAGGATAAAAAGAGGACGGCTTTGTCAAGCGTATCACCAATGTATTGAACCGTTGTAGATAACGATTCGCTATTTAAAAATGCCTCAACTTTTTCGTCAACAGGTTCAAAAAAGGAAACGTCCACGTACTTTGAGATGGACTCTTCCCATAACGGTTTTGCGACATAAAGGGCGATGACAAGCGAAATAAGTAAAAATAATCGTTTCAATGCGTGGCCTCCTTTCCTTCATTGTAACCGGTGAATGTCTGTTAGATACAGCAAGAACTATTTTCCAGTTAAATACATAATTATAGCGCGTTATTTCCAGTATGGACAGAAAAACGGTATACTAAAAGAACAACAATAGATCGGAGCTTGAATTGTATGACCTTATCGAAAAAAATGATCAATGCACTTGCCCTGGAACAACATGCGCAGTTGTTTCGCTGTCCCATTTGTTCGTCGCAGATGGCACTAGTAGAATACTCAAGGCTCGTTTGTACGAAAAACCATTCGTTCGACTTGTCGAAAAACGGATACGTTAATTTAGCCCCACAAGCACATGTGACAAAATATGATAAATCACTTTTTGAAGCAAGGAAGATAGTTATTGACGGTGGATTTTTCAATCCACTTCTTGACTATATAACTGAATCACTGGCCTTTCATTTTAAAGGGAATGAAGAACTTGCACTTCTTGACGCGGGTTGCGGAGAAGGTTCCCATTTGTCAGAAATTCTGCAGCAATTGCCGGTCGATGTGATTGGTATAGGTATTGACCTTGCTAAGGAAGGAATCGCTACAGCAGCTAAAGAGCATCCAGGTAATATTTGGTGTGTCGCGGACCTTGCAAATTGCCCGTTCGAAGATGGCGCGTTTGATACAATCCTTAATATATTATCGCCAGCGAATTACGCAGAATTCACTCGCCTATTAAAACCAGATGGCTTGTTCATAAAAGTTGTTCCGGAAAAAGGCTATTTAAAAGAGTTACGGGCTATTTTTTACAACGATGACACGGAAAGACAACAGGATTCCGAACATGTAAATCGTTTTGCAGAGCAGTTCGAGTTAATGAAAACAGAGCGGATTACGTACGAGTTTCAACTTGACTGTGACCTTCTAGCACCGCTTATTCAGATGACACCTCTTTCATGGGGAGCGGACCAGGAACTCGTTAAAGCGGCAAGCAGTATGGACATTCCAGTCATTACAATCGATTTTACTGTCATGATAGGAAAGAGAAAAACCGAAACTATTCATGAAAGTAACTAGCATAGGCGCCTTACAAAGGGGCAGTTGAAGCGAGTCAGAAGAAATTCTCAATCTTAATCCATAGAGTCGAAAGGAGAAGTAATACAATGTTTAGCAGTGTACCAGCGTGGTTTTATGTTGTCGCAATCGCAGTCATTATTTTGTTTGTTATTATTACAGAATGGCGCACAAGGTAAAAAGGGGGCGAGTTTTAATTGACGAAAAAGAAAATAGGGAAACGGCAACGGCCAAAATTATCCCTAACACATGAACTAATGCATCCGAGGGATGTGTGGAGCGATGACGGATATGTTGAGAAAGTTCATTTTGATGGCGGAACGATTAGTGGTGTAGAAGGTGAAAGATTGTCTTTCGACGATGTCCAATTTAAAGATGTTTCATTTTCCGGAAGTGCACTACAATCAGCAGAGTTCGTTGATGTCGTTTTTGATACATGCGATTTTTCAAACGTTAATTTTCAGAATGCCGTCTTTCATCGGTGTGAATTTATAAATTCGAAACTGACAGGTGCCGATTTTGCGAATGCAAAAATTGGACATATACTATTTAATGAATGTGACGGGAGATATATTAACTTTAGTTTTTCGTCAATGAAAGAAGTAGACTTTGTTGCATGTAATTTAACAGATGGGGATTTTTACGAGTGTGGATTTAAAGCGGTTCGTTTCTCTGTTTGTAAAATGGATTCGATTAATCTTTCTGAAACGGACTTAAAAGGCGTGGATCTATCGGATAGTACATATGGGCAAATTGAAGTGACGTTAACAAAACTTGCGGGCTGTATCGTATCGAAGGAGCAAGCGATTGGTTTTGCTCGTGTCCTCGGATTATCGGTGAATGAAGATTGATGGTATACTAAATACAAATCAGAGTGGAAAAGAGTGGACATATATGCTTACATTTGAAGAAAAACAAGCGATAATTGAATCGTTCCCAGAACTAACGCGTAAAGCGGTCTCATTGAATCGCGTGAACTACCATTACGAAGACAGTCTGTACGACAAAACAGTCGTTATCCAACATTTACATCCGAATGGAAACGGTTTTGTTTACGTAGCGGGACTGCCTGGATATGACGCGGATGATCGTGGATTAGTTAACGTTCGGGAAGCGACGGAAGAAGAATTGCGTAAAACAATTGCTGATTCCATTAAAGGATTGTCGGAAGTGGAAGAGGAAGTCGAGGCGCAACCGATTGAGGAACAGTGGATTAGCCAAGACGGTAGTGAACTAAAACTGATTGAAGAAGAAGGATTCTGGAACTTATACCACGGCTTGAACTTGGAAGAAAGTTTCAGTGCTTATGGACATGCAATTGGCTATTTGAAAGAGGAAGGCTTTACGCAAGTAGAGGAGTGATTGACTGTGAAAGGTAAGACTATGGTTATTGGCTTAGTGATTTTTGTCCTAGTTGCCGTCGCTGCGATTTACTTTGCCATGCAGGCAACGATTAATAAAGCTATAAATGAAAACGGACATACCGAAATAATTATAGAAATGCCGGTCGAATCGGATTATATAACATTGTAAAGTAAGCACACTTGGAAATAATACGCCAAGTGTGCTTACTTTTTTCGCATTTTTTAAAATAGTATTCTGTTAATTAACTTTTGTTAATAGGAAAGTACAATGGAAAAAAGTTGATCAGGGAAACATTAATCGAAGAAATTGACCGGCTCAAACAGGAACATCGGGAAGTTATCATTTTACGCCTTTTTTCAGATTTAAAGTATAGGGAATTTGCAGAAGTGCTAAATCTTAAAATCGATGTCGTGAAAACTAGAATTTTTCGGGCTCGATTGATATTGAAAGAATCGCTTAGGTTAAAGTCTGAAATTCTGCAGACTGTATTTGAAAACAATGCTTAGAACAATCATTCAAGCAAAAATCGCGCACGTAGATTATAAGAAATCTACGTGCGCGATTTTTATTTTCTTTCTGAAGTTTTATTACCCGGACGATATAAGCCTTTACCGAATGGTAACCACCAATTCCATTTGCCGAATAATTTCATCAGGCTTGGAACGAGAAGGAGGCGTATAATTGTTGCGTCGATGGCGACGGCAATTGCAATCCCGACACCGATTTGTTTGACGGGCATAACGTCTGTGAAGGCGAATGCGCCCGTGAGCACAATCATAATGAGCGCAGCCGACGTGATGACCTTACTTGTCGTTGCGAGCCCTTCCACGGTTGCATGATCATTATCGAATGTCTTCGAATACTCTTCTTGCATCCTCGAGATGAGAAACACTTCGTAGTCCATACTCAGACCAAAGACGAGACTGAAAACGATGACAGGAATAATGAGGGCGATTGTGCCCGCTGGTATTCCAAAATGTCCGTATTGGAAAATGTAGACGAGAAGTCCAAACGTTGCAGATAAACCAATAACGTTCATAAGAATGGCCTTAATCGGAATAATAATGGACCGGAACGCAATCATTAAGATGAAGAACGTCGTAATCATAATTAAAGCAAGAACGTATCCGATTTTATCCCAAATTTCATCAAAAATTTCTTGGCTGAATTTCGGTTGTCCGCCAATTATTAGATTCCAATCTGTCTTTTCACCAGACCAATTACGAACCCAATCTTGGGCAGTATCGGAAGCACCATTTGCCCCGAGTGTAACAGGAATCATCAGCTGATTTCCTTTGACGAATGTTTCGAGAAGTGGCGTTAAAGCTGCTGCCATTTCTGGAACTGCCGTCGCTTGCGTCCATTCTTCAACGGAACTAATTTCACCAACCGTGAAAATGGTACTCACTTCGTTGACAAGTTTGTCATTCGTAAGTTCCTGCTCAAGCTTACTCATCGCGAGAAGCCCATCTGCATCTTCCCAACCTCCAGCCCGTTCTGCGATTACATAGATGGACGATTGATCGGCCAGACCGAACTTGTCGTCGATGAGTTCAAAAGCTTGTCGAGAATCATAGGACTTTGGCAAAGAATCAAGTTCAGGAATTGCAAGATTCATATCTTTTACAGGAATGATTGCAATGCCAAGCAAAATAACAGCAACGATAATGATTGAAATAGGACGCTTAATGACTAAATTCGCAAATGTACGCCAGCGATCGGATCCATTTGTTTTTACTTTAAGTATTTGCCATTTGTCAATTCGGTCCCCGAGGGCGATCAATACGGACGGCAGGAGCGTTATCGAGCTAAGTACAGCCATCGAGACGACAATCATACCGCCAATCGCAATGTTTTGGAATAAGTCGATTTGAATAAGCAACATCGCACCAAGTCCGATAAATACACAAAACGCGGAAAAGATAACCGAACGACCCGCTGTCAGAATTGTCGTTGACACCGCCTCATGTAAATTACTAGTTTTTCGTTCTTCCCGATATCTGCTAATGAATAACAAGGCGAAATCGATACTAAGGGCGAGTCCAAGCATCGGAATGATATTCAAGATAAAGATAGAGAAGTCCATCTGACTGCCAAGTAGCGTCAAAATACCAAAAGAGGTAACGATAGTAACGATACCTATAAGAAGTGGCACAAAGGACGCTACAACCGTTCCGAAGGCGAATAGAAGAACGATAATCGCAATGGGCAAGCCAATCGCTTCTGCCGTAATAAGGTCTTTTTGACTAGCAGTGTTGATATCTTTTGAGATAGCAGAAGAACCTGTGAGTATAATCCCTTTTTCTTCTCCAACCGCATCACGTATATCCGTTACAATTTCAGGCATATTGTCGGCTTCATTATCAAAATGTAAAAGCGCATAAGAGACGTCTTCTTTATAAAGCGTAGAATCTTCAAGTGGTGAAGTAATCCCCGAAGTGACATCGAGTTTTTCGACTTTTTTAAGTGTAGACTCGATTTTTTTATCGTCTATCTTATCGAAGACGAGTAACATCGACTCTGCGGGCATATCAAATGTTTCTGAAACAATCTCGGTGACTTTGGAATGTTCTCCGTCCATCCGAAATCCATCGCCTTCGAGCAACCCTGGAAGCTGAATTGCGAAAAAGGTCATACCCGCAAAAATCGCAAGCCAGGTGAAAATAATATATTTATAAGCTTTCGAAACAAACCTAGCTAATGGGCGCATAAGAAACTTCCTTCCTTTCTATGTAAAGTGAAATCTATTCTTCTATAATAACGGAAACAGAAAGGAAAGTCTTATCGCGGTCATCGTAAGGAGCGAATAATTACTTGGGGGAATGGACATTCGGGGTGAAAGAGTGGAGATTGTTGTGTAAAGGGATGACAATCCGACGATTAGAGATGACATCCATGTAAAGAGTGGACATTTCGGGCGATTGAGTGGAGATTCTCGAATAAAGGGATGACATTCCGATGATTAGAGATGACATCAGCGTAAAGAGTGGACATTCGGGGTGAAAGAGTGGACATTCCCACACAAAGGGATGACAATCCGTCAATTAGAGAGGACATCGATCAACCCCACACATGCCAATAACAATAAAAAAAGCCAAAGAAAAAAGCCAACCCCCAAAGGGATTGGCTTTTGAATGATTAATTCAAATTAGTTTTTGTTAACGTTTGTAGCTTGAAGACCACGTTGGCCTTGCTCGATTTCGAACGTTACGTCTTGACCTTCTTCAAGAGACTTGAAGCCTTCTCCTTGAATAGCTGAGAAGTGTACAAATACGTCGTCTCCATCTTCGCGTTCGATGAAACCGAATCCTTTTTCTGCGTTAAACCATTTCACTTTACCTTGTTCCATGTGTGTTTCCTCCTCGTGTGCATTTTGCACACATTGTATTACTATCCTTGCTCAAGTCTTGAATCGGTCAAGATTTATTAATGACCCTCAGTGCCGAACAAAAATAATTCTTCTTTATCATAGCAGGCGCTGAAGAAAAATGCAAGGGAAATGTTTAAGTTAAAAAAACAATGCGAAAGTCTTATATACAATTCCAGCAATAAGAGCTGATATTGGTAGTGTGATAATCCAAGTCAGAACAATCTTCTGAGCCACGCCCCACTTGACTCCTTTGACCCTTTGAGCTGTTCCAACTCCCATAATTGCTGACGAAATTACATGTGTTGTACTCACAGGTAAGTGAAGTAATGTTGCACTAAAAATAATTATCGCCGACGATAAATCGGCGGCGGCGCCGTTTACGGGACGAATCTTCATAATCTTGCCGCCGACTGTTTTAATAATTTTATATCCACCGATTGATGTTCCAAGTCCCATTGCAGTTGCTGCCGCAATTCGAACCCAAAGCTGGATATCGTCTGTCGTTTGTAAGTTTGCTGCAATAAGTGCCATTGTAATAATTCCCATCGCTTTTTGTGCATCATTCGTTCCATGAGTGAAAGATTGAAGTGCAGCCGTTCCAATTTGCAAATAGCGGATTCTTCGATTGGCTTTAAATAAGTTTCTATTTTTCAATAAAACCTTAAACAGCGACATCATTAAAAATCCACCGGCAAGCGCGATGAATGGAGAAATAAGAAGTGCTTGTAATATTTTAAGGAAACCACTGTAATTTAAAATCCCGAATCCAGCGGCAGAAATCGCTGCACCAGCAATGGATCCAATAAGTGCATGCGATGAACTTGAAGGAATTCCAAAATACCATGTGACTAGGTTCCAGATAATCGCGGAAGTAAGTGCCGCCAATATGACAAGTGATCCATTTTCAAGAACGAATGGGTCAACGATATCTTTTGAAATTGTTTTTGCGACGCCAGTAAATGTAAGCGCACCGACGAAGTTCATAATTGCAGCCATAATAATTGCCGTTCGTGGCCTTAATGCACGTGTAGAGACAGATGTAGCAATCGCATTCGCTGTGTCATGGAAGCCGTTAATGAAATCAAAGGCAAGTGCAAATATTACGACGAGTATCGTAAGGAGAAGTATCGTATCCACTAGGCGCCTCCTTAAGCGTTTCGCATAATAATTGTTTCAAGTGTATTCGCAACATCTTGACAATAATCTGCAATGTCTTCAAGTTGTTCGTAAATATCTTTGTATTGGATAATACGAATCGGGTCTTTTTCGTTAATAAATAATTGTTTTATGGAAACGCGGAATATATCATCGCAAATACCTTCGTATTTTTTAATTAAAGTAGAGTGTTCTCGCATGTCAATCAGTTTCTTTCTTGATAATAACTGAACTGCCTTAACGATTTCATCTGTACTTTTAACGATATTTTCCATGAACATTTGAATATATTCGTCAATATCCGTAAGAGAAAACATTTCAAGGTGTGCAGCAAAATGCTCAATGCCGTCAAGAATATCATCCATCTTAAGGGATAGTTGTAAGATATCTTCCCGTTCGATTGGCGTCATGAACGATTTATTGAGCTTTGTTGTAAGCTCATAAATAAGAGCATCGCCTTCTTTTTCATATTTTTTTAGTCGAATACTTACTTCTTTTAAGTCTGCGACGTTAACTACTTTGAAATCGTCGGCATAATGGACCGCTTCCTGTACAAGTTCTGCAATAGTTAAAAGTGCTACAAAAAAAGGGTCTGTTTTACGGGGACTGAACATTTTTGCGCCTCCATCCGTTTCCGGAATTAGTTTTTAGTATACCCATCATAACAAAATAGAAACTAAATAAAAATAAATATAGAAAGCAGTCGACAAATACTTTTGTGATGAAGAAAAACATTTTTTAGTAAATTGAAACTTTTTCTTTCTAAGCACGTATGTATAGGTAATACAAAAAAGATTGATAGATTCGGGAGGTGATGAGATGGAACTATTGGGCATGCCAGTTGTTCAAATTTACTTATACGCTTTAATTATTGCTGGACTCGCCACAATTCTATATGTCTTTTTTAGTGATATTGCAGAAGGAATTGGAGAAGGAAATCCGTTTTTGGACCCTGCGGTTATCCTTCCTTTTATAACCTTTGTAGCGGCAACAGGTTATATTATGGAACTGACAACGGATTGGAATTCTAGTGTCATTATCGTTAGTGCGTTAATCATTGCATTTATACTCGATCTACTTCTTTACTTTTTTGTTCTACTCCCGCTCTCATCGGCGGAAGTATCGCTTGCTTATACCGACGAATCCCTTATTGGCCAAGTGGGCAAAGTAATTGTTCCGGTTCCAGTCGGAGGATTTGGTGAAATCGTTTTTGAATCGGTCAATGGAATTATTTCTAAACGGGCAGCGGGATATGAAAATGCATCGATTGATTATGGGAAAGAAGTACTTGTCATTGAAGTGAAGGATGGGACATTTATCGTAAAAGAATATGAACCTTTCCGTTTCGCTAATATGAATAAAAACTAAGGGGGAAAAGTTATGCCAGGAATTTGGATCGCAATTGGAGTTGTCGTATTTGTTTTATTGGCGGTCATCCTTGTCTACATTGCGAAGTATCGTACAGTTGGACCGGATGAAGCACTTATTGTAACGGGAAGTTATTTAGGAACAAAAAATGTACATACGGATGATTCAGGTAACCGAGTTAAAATTATCCGTGGTGGAGGTACGTTTGTATTCCCGATTTTCCAACAAGCAAAACCACTAAGCTTGTTGTCAAGTAAGCTTGAAGTAACAACACCAGAAGTGTACACGGAACAAGGTGTTCCGGTAATGGCGGACGGAACGGCGATTATTAAAATCGGCGGTTCTATTTCCGAAATTGCCACAGCAGCGGAGCAGTTTTTAGGGAAATCGAAAGAAGACCGTGAAAACGAAGCGAAAGAAGTGTTGGAAGGTCACTTACGTTCCATTTTGGGCTCAATGACGGTCGAAGAAATCTATAAAAACCGGGATATGTTTTCCCAAGAAGTACAACGTGTTGCATCCCAAGATCTATCGAAAATGGGTCTAGTTATTGTTTCGTTTACAATTAAAGACGTTCGCGATAAAAACGGTTACCTTGATTCACTTGGAAAGCCGCGTATCGCACAAGTGAAACGTGATGCGGATATCGCAACAGTTGAAGCGGAGAAAGAAACGCGTATTAAAAACGCTGAAGCGTCAAAAGAAGCGCAAAAAGCAGAGATTGAACGTGCGACAGAAATTGCAGAAGCACAAAAAGAAAATGAATTGAAAGTTGCAGAATATCGCCTGGAACAAGACGTTGCGAAAGCACGGGCCGACCAAGCGTATGAATTGCAAACGGCTCGTTCCAAACAAGAAGTTATGGAGCAAGAAATGCAAATTCAAATTATTGAGCGTCAAAAGCAAATCGAACTCGAAGAAAAAGAGATTTTGCGTCGTGAGAAACAATACGATTCAGAAGTGAAGAAAAAAGCGGATGCGGATCGTTATGCAATCGAACAAAATGCGGCAGCCGATAAATCAAGACGGATGGCAGAAGCAGACGCTGAGAAATATGGAATTGAAGCAAGAGCAAAAGCCGATGCAGAAAAAGTACGACTCGATGGAACGGCGAAAGCGGACTCGTCTCGTGCACAAGGTGAATCGGAAGCGGACATTATTCGTCTGAAAGGTCTTGCAGAAGCCGAAGCTAAACGTAAAATCGCAGAAGCATTCGAACAATATGGCCAGGCGGCTATGCTTGATATGATTGTTCATATGATTCCTGAATACGCGAAACAAATTGCGAGCCCACTTGCCAATATCGATAAGATTACAGTAGTCGATACAGGCGGTGGTGAAGGCGGCGGGGCAAATAAAGTAACATCTTACGCAACGAACCTAATGTCAACGCTACAGGAAACACTAAAAGAATCTGCGGGCATTGACGTGAAGGAAATGCTTGAGAACTACTCCGGAAAAGGTACGATTCGACCAAGCATCGACCAGCTAACAAATGAAGTAAGAGCATCAAAACAACAAGTTCAAGAAGAAACGAACGACGAAGCCGAATAAGGACTATTAATAGAAAGAGCCTAGACACAAAATGTGTTTGTAGTGCACCCCAAAAGTTAGAGTTAAAAACTAACTTTTGGGGTGTTTTATTATGGCTAAATATAGTGATGAATTTAAAGTAATGATTGTGCGTGAATATCTAGCGGGACTACTTGGATATAAACGGTTAGCTGAAAATTATAAAATAAAATCCACTACACAGATCAAAAATTGGGTACTAGTATACAAGGAGTATGGTGTAGAAGGATTATTTAGAAAGGAAAGTAACGAAGTTTATTCTGTTCAATTCAAGCTCGATGTACTAAGCTTTATAAAAAGGACAGGCG